>CAZMDB010000010.1:0-20800 GCA_964565095.1 uncultured Methanosarcinales archaeon
GTGGCCAAACTGCGAGGAGCTGATGCGTATACAAAAGCATATAGAGAGACGCTTGATCAGATGGGCAAAGATGCCTATCAATTGACTTTTGATAGACAGGCAGGACGGCTGTTGCAGGGTAAGCGCATAACAGATGCGGGTCAGACCGCTTTGAGCAAGACGGGAGTCGCTACGGATTTGCTCAAAAGAGCAAGCAGTAGGGGATCCAAGTATTATATTGCGTATCAGGTAGGCGTATATCTCTCTCTCATGGATAGCATAGAAGAGAAGTACGCGCCGATCGGTGCCAATGCATTGGGTATCAAGAAACCTTATGAGGGACAGTTCGTGAGCGGTTCCGAGTTTGATGCGCTGGAGGAGGATGTAAGCAAGTATTTCCTATTCCTGGTCAAGGATGAGTTCAAAGGTGGTGTATTCACCAAGATGTGGCAGGATCAGGCCAAGCAGAGGTTCTATCTGGCAAGTCCATGTGAAGATATTCATCTCTACCTGTACAAAGGAGAGGCAAAGTGTGTCCGTGAGGCGTATGAGAAGGATGAGCACGGAAACGAGATCAGTGCTTTGGAAAAGCCTGCTGCAGGATCCGAAGCAGCCAAAGTGTATGGGCGTTCACTATTTGCTCTTTCCTCTTTGGATACTGATTATCCACCCACTGATCCAAAACGCTATGAGAATGCAATCAAGGTTTGTGTCGACAAGAATGAGGAATTATTCGAACCTGCGACCGTGGGCGTAGTTGATGCAGTATATATCAATCCTGTGCCGATCGGGGACCGGTTCGGCACCTTCTGTTATGGTGGCACTGAGTATTATAGTACCACGGGACGAGTGGGCGTATTTGTCATATCGGTTGCTGCCAGCGTGGTGGTCGATACCCTCAGTGCTGCTCTTGCCGGGACAGGTATAGGTGCGCCTGCAGCAGCAGCATTCAATTATGCGGCAAATATCGTGATTGATGTTGCAGCTACCTATTTCGATAACCAGATTGCCAAATCACAATCCTGGCCCAACCATAGTTCAATCGATCAGACGGAACTGAAGACAGCGGAGGCGATAGCGGGATGAAAAACCGATACCATGCGATCGCCCTTGTGGTACTTGCACTTGTCTCACTCTTGATACTGATCCTGGCAGCATACGTGCTTGGACCTGTTACCTCGTATAATCAGTCGCCAGACATGGAGTCCTTCAAGGACCCGCGTACCTGGGTGGAGGATAGAAGCCTCCCCATCGGAGGGAACCTGAGCGAGGATTACGTCTCTGTCAATGTGTTCAAAGCGACAGGGAAAAGGTCGCATACGTTTTTTGATCATCAGACCTATCTGCGTCCTGATGGCAGTGCTGCAAGTATAGACCTGACCGGCAGCTACAAGGGCAGCCTGTCTTTCCGCAACAAGCATTTTATCTATAGGACGCAGGTAATGCAGATAGGGTCTGAATTCCAGCTGGATGATGATGTGGCACAGGGATACGCCTTCCTTGATCAGGAAGGGATCAGATATGCAATCCACATTTTCGTGGATGAGGACTGGTTCCTTGAATTCGGTGAGGAGCAGTTCGCTGTATGGGGGCGCAATATGAGCGATCCATCTACTATGAAAGGCACGGATCTGGAGTTCGAGGAAATCCACCCGGATCTATACTATACGGTGGTCTACGGAAATTTTGAATGGATGTTGTATGACGATCCGATTCATGGAGCGTTCTTCTTCGGTGACATGTCACGGGAGGATTACCTGCGTATCCAGAATGGAGAGGAATCGGAATATTCAGTTATCAAGATGGTGTGAACATGCAGAAAGGAAGACGAGGAGGAATGAGTCTGGAGGTCGTCGGCAAGGCGTTATTGGTGTTGGCGGTGGTTGTCATATTGCTCTTTATCTTCAAGAGCCTGTTAGGGAAGGGAGCCGATAATCTGGGTGATATTGGTGACACTGTGGGAAATGATGCCAAACTGTGTATCGATAACCCGTCGGATCCGAAATGCAAGTGGTCAGGTACTTCTACTCCGGAGAAAAAAGACGACACAGCTGCAAATGGAGCAGGATGAGGTGACGGGATAGTGCGCTGTATATATTCTCGTCGCGGACAAAGCATGGATTCTATGCTGTTCTTCATACGTTTTGTCCTGGGTGCCATCGTTCTGATGATGCTCGTATTCTTCATCGTGGTGCCGTTGACCAATAAATATCTAATCCCTTCGCGACATGGAAGAAACGCCGTGAGCGTCATCAATACGTGGGTGCTGCAGCTGCGCGATGATCTGAGCGCCACAACCAGTGTCACGGAATTACAGACAGTGGTGTACATCTCCATGGATACAGACGAGAAGATATCGTTGGGAAAGTCTTTCGGAAGCAGGGCGTATGATAATGAACATAAGATATGCCTGTATTCGCCGGAGAAGCGGATCGATAAATACTGCAAGACATTTCTTGATACTATCGCTTTTCATCCTTTCACTATCGAAGGTCGAGGAGAGAATAATCAGATAGAAACCACAATAAAGGTCACCAAGAACGGAGAGGGGTATGAAGTTACGATCACTTAAGCGTGGAGATGCATCATCCGAGTCGCTGTATCAGATAGGGGCGCTCCTTGTGGTGGTGCTTGCCGGTATAGCGATATGGAATATCGTGATGCTGGTGATGGACCCGAATATTTATGTCGCAGAAGTACTTTTGTACAGAACGGTGCTTTCTGCTGATGTCATGGCGGCGCACACTGACCACATGAGTGCGGTAGGGCATGTGCAAATCCCTGTGGTCGAAGAGGAATTCGTCAAGGAGGTGCGCAATGATGGCTACACTGTGGATATTGAATTGGACAAGGACCGCGTATCGGTGGGAGAGAGCGGTGCGCAACTGGAGTTCTATCGGCACTACCTTACAGACAACACGTTGCATCCTGTCCCGTTCACCCTGACTAAGATGCTTGACAAGCCGTTCTATCTGGTCCAGGATAAAGAGGAACTGCAGATTGCTGCGGATCGTATGTCTATGCATGTCATTGATTTGCATTGTACTGAGGATACTCTGGAGAAAAGTCGGATCATCCTTGATCCCCTAGTGCAGAATACTGATTTTTCAGAACGTAACAGAGAATTGGCAAATGCGATGCGGTATCATCTTGAGCGTACGCATGTCAATATTCTCAGCACGCGCAACCTGGATGCAGCCTCCTCATCTGCGCACAGCTATAGTATGCTGTCTGATAATGATGATCTACTGATCTCTGTTGCACACGATGAAGGGGCAGAAAAGACTGTGGTCATATATGTCAATTCAGAAGATGCCTACAGCATGGGGTGCAGGATACTCAATCTGATTGCCAGAGAGATCCCCGGTGCTGCGGGAACCCTCATCCGTAGCAGGGATATCTACGACGGATCACGCAAGATTCTTCGGGTTCTTAACACAATGAAAGGACATGGTATCCACATGCAGGTGTCCCCAGGACTCGATCCCGCCATACTGGGACGTGCAAGTGTCGAGGGATTGCAGATACAGGATAGAGAGGAGGGAATCTGAGTATGGAGAGTTCGATAGGTGTGTGGATACTACGTGTCATCTATCTTGTGGTGGTCGGCGTTCTCATAATCAGTGCCATCAGTTCTCATTATGATCGTCATTTCGGCATCGAGAATGTGGTATACATGAGCATGTTCCATGATGTGATGCATGCAGTGGCTCCGGAAGGGCGTATACACGAGAAAATGTTCAGTGAGGATTTTCTGGAATCAAAGTACAATAAAGAGATGGCATGGGGGGCAAAACTGGTGCTGCTGCAAGAGGATTATTCTCCTGAGTCAGCGTATGAACCAGTCTTTTTCCGTGGAGAGTACCATGATACCCGAAAGGGCAATGCAGGATATGCTGTCTATGAGGGCATGGTGCCGGTAGAGTACCAAGATGAGAGTGGACATGTCCAACAGGGACATCTGTCGTATAGTTTTGTCGTGATGGAGTCATGAGAAAGAGTAAGAAAGCGCTGATGGGAGGGATGATCCTGGTGTTTGCCATTCTGGCGACTTTGATGATCGGTATGATCATCCTGGTGTTGATCGGGAGCGATGACAGTTCTGTACGTGAGTCAAGCCAGATGTCTGCCCATGATCTGGAAGCGCATCTGAAATGGCAGTATTATCTGCGTCTGCCTTCCGATGACCCTCGAGGATTGCAATTGGCTGATGCGATAGATTCAGGAGATGATGCACGCATAGGGACGCTTGTCGGGGATTTTGTCACAAGATACATCGGCAGCGGTCGGGAATGGAAGTTCAAGGTGGAGGGAGCAACACGGAAAACAGGTACCAGTACTACTGTCAGCGGACTTGTGAGCGGGGCATCCCCGATGGGAGAGCGGACGCATCCGGTAACTGTAGATGCGGTAATTCCAGGAGAGGAGAGAGCATACAAGGTGAGCGTACTTGTCGAATAAGAAAGGAACATGCGTGGAGGACCTGCTTTTTGTCATCGTTCTGCTAGTGATCCTGACCAGTGTGATGATTGTCACATACAGGGCTGCAAGCAGGATATCGCATATCAATGAACCTGCATATGTTTCTGCCTTCAATAAGGGTTTGCTTTCTTTCGATTCTTTTGTGGATATGGCAATGAAGCGCAGGATAAGAGTAGTAGGTGATTCTTTGACCTCTATAGCATGGGATCTGGATTGTGGTCCTGATTATTCCAATGAGACATATGTGGTGTATGAAAATAGGGACTGCTATGATGATATGTTCTCGCAGTTCCGAGATATGTTCTCTATGTCTCCCTACATGAAGGCGCATTACAGCGGATATAAGGATGCAATGGTGTATGAATTCTTTCTGCGTGATGATGCATCGCATATTGATGTATTGCTCCGTAAACCATTCACCCATTCTTTTGGCGATCAAGGCAGCAAGTCCGTCTTAAAGTCATGGTCTTACAGGATTCCAGATGCGGTTGCGGAGTTTGTGGGCCGCCTACAGGAACTTCCGGAGTATTTCCAACGCAGGATCGAGTGCCTCGAAGAGCAGCGCGACATATCTCCGCAGGAGGCTGCCAAGCGCTGCAGTGCAGAAGGTGTCGCAGTCACCCTGGAGTACCTGCCAGGGACGCAGCCGCGCAGATTCCATCTGTCTTTGCGTGACAGCGTGACAAGGACGGCGTATTATCGTAAGGAGTATGTCCAGGACGATCTTGTGGTGCCGGAAAGGTTGCTTAACGCTATCCGTGTGGATATCGGTGACATAGAGAATGTGTACCAGATATTGACGACGGAGAAGCATCGGAGCCTGGAGAAGTATTTGGAGTTTTTGCACGAGCTTTTCAGTAAAGAGCAGGATGCATGGATGACATCGGAGAAGTATCCGTCAGTGATGCTGCGGATCGAAAAGGTCTCTGACTTGGCCTACACATTGCATCTGAAGAACCAGAAGGGAGCGGAATTTCGATTCACGGTGACGCAGAGGCTCAATAAACAAGCTATGACATATGGTGCAGATAGCATAAACGACGGATTGTCATTTTCGCACCTCGAAGGAAAAGATTATGTATTTCCGCAAGAGGCCACCGATGGAAGCGATCCTGAAGAAGAGAAGCCTGCATGTTCTGACGGCAAGGATAATGATGGGGACGGGTTGAAGGACTCAGAGGATCCCGGTTGCTGGAAGGATTCAACCGATCCTTCATCATATGATAGATCTCGTGAATCAGAGCATAATACCCGGTGTGCAAACAGTCTTGATGATGGACCGGATGGCAAGGTAGATAAGTATGACCCGGATTGCTGGACTGATCCCACCGACAGCACTACTTATGATCGTCATCTGGACACAGAGGATGTGCAGTCCGTACCCGTCGTGGAATTGGCGGTCCCTCCTGTGGGTGTACGATCCGGACATTATGCCGCCACAGAAGATCCTGGTCACTGGCCGCCGAACGAGCTTCTGCTGGAGGAGGCTCTCAAGGCCCAGGATGCAGGAGATGCAGCCAAGCGCAATTTTCATCAGGGAGTGCACATGGCGCATAATGACCTGATTTCCTTCATGAACCATGAGCAGATTGCCGGAGATGTGATGGCGCATCTGGAGGGAATCCAGAAAGTGATGGCGACGGGCTTGCAGTTCGGGAATGCGAAGTTCACTCTGGTTCCCTTGGATGAGAACCGCTATCAGATCATCTATTGGGATGCGGCAGGGCCACAGCAGATGCCTGACGGAAGGCAGGCGCAGGAGACCTGGGAGGGGTTGCTTGAAAAACGAGGCGTCTGGTTTGTGCATCCCAATCTGCGGCAGGTCCACCTTTATCAGCAATAACAAACTTCTTAAAACGCAGATTGCTGCAATCGTGTATGGGTGTTCTTGCGGTAGAAGGTGTGGTCAAGCGCTACGGTAATTTTCATGCGGTCAAAGGTATCTCTTTTTCTATCGAGAAGGGAGAGATTGTTGCGCTTCTGGGATCCAATGGCGCCGGTAAATCGACGACTATCAAGATGCTCTGTGGCCTGCTCAAGCCTACTGATGGTCATGTGATGATCAATGGGAAGACCTACGATAATGACGCAGATAGTATCAAGCAGGAAATAGGCTATGTCCCGGAAGAATCTGCGATGTATCTCGATGTGGGTATTCTCGATTATCTGATGTTCTTTGCAAGGCTGTATCGGGTGCCTGCTGGACAGGCCCGCAGACGCATACAGAAGTATCTGCGCATGGTGGATCTGGATGCAGGGAATAAGCAGATCGGTCAACTTTCCAAAGGCATGAAGCGAAAGGTCTTGATCATACGGAGTCTGCTCAATGATCCTGAGATATTGATCTATGATGAGCCCGCATCAGGACTGGATCCCCAGACCTCAGCGGGTATACTGAAATTTATCGAGGAGCTCTCTACGCAGGGAAAGACTATTCTCTTCTCTTCGCATAATCTTGGACATGTGGATCAGATCGCCTCTCGTGTAATCATTGTCCATAAGGGCCGGAAGGCGTTCGATTCTACTGTAGAGGATCTCAAACATGTGCAAAGACAGCATTTTGTGGTGCGCTATCGTTCGGGCGATACAGTTGTGGAGAAAAGAGTGGGGCTAAAGCATCTCAAAAGCATGCTGGATGAGGATGTCGTAGAGATACTGCCAGAGCAGAAAAGCATAGAGGAGGCATTCCTTTCCATAGTGAGGTAGCATGAATCCTATCCTGGCGTTGTTCCTCCTGGAGCTGAAGAAAAAGAAACAGACGATCCGTCCCAAGTCTCTGGCTGCTATGGGTGTCGTGCTGGGGGTATTCATTCTGGCATTCTTCCTGCTATCTACCTATGGTGTCCGTCAGGAGAATGTGTTTTATACGATGCAGCCGACGGGCACGGGATCCGACAGCTATTTTGATGCTCCTCCCTTTCGCCTGGATGAGCGGAGCCCGCATACTCTTGAGACGTATCCGAACGGATACGCCTTCCGGAGCAGGAAGGGCATTCTGGGGGTTGCCGCCCAGATGGCGTTTCTTGATGTGATCCGGGAGACGAATCATGCGCTCCTGGAGCATTATGGGTATGAACCGGTACATATGCTTCTTCTCAATGTCACTTCTGAGTTCCGTGAGGAGATACTGGATGAGAATGGAGGTGCTGCTCAGAATAATTTGCCAGTCCATCTTCCGGGAGATGAAGAAGAGGAACGGTTGGATATTACGCAGCAGAATATCACTGAAGATGATGATGCGCTCTCTAGAATCATAGATGGACCTGACGCTGACGTTCCTGATGGATCAAGTATCCCGGAGGAGGGGCAGCCGTTGGATACCACGTCAGAGGTTGTTGAAGCGGTGGAACGTAATGACCGGGATCCTGCGGAACGCGAGGATGGGGCTGCGGACGTTGCTGAAGGGCTGGTGCCTGTGGCCAATATCGATACGCTTGATAGTGTGCGTGACATTTTCCTTGTCATCGCACTGATCTTCATCCTCAATTTCCTGAGCGCCTTGTTCGGTAATTCCATTTTTGAGGAAAAACTGAACCACCGCAGCAGTCTCCTCTTTGTCTCACGCATCAAGGCCTATCAATTCATCATTGGCAAGGCGTTGCCGTATTTCTTGGCTGCTATGATCATCATGGTGCTTATCGTGGGAGTACAGCATCCGCATGCGCTTGCTCATGCAGCCACCTATCTGACCCTGTTCAGCCTGTCGCTGATCTATTTTTCGATTGCCTGTCTGAACGGACTTCTTGCACGCAGCAATAAGGAGTATTCTTTCCTGAACGTTTTTTCAATCGCAGGGGTATCTCTGTATCTTCTCATTCCGGCCTTTGTCGCCAAGTACTCTTCGCTGGGATATGCGTCTCTGTTCACGCCTCTTATCTTCATCATACAGCAGTCTCCGGTACGGTTTGACTTGCTGCTATTCCTGCTGCCTACCTATACCTTAGTAGGACTGGGAATATTCTATATAGGATCGAGGATATGGAATTACGAGGAGTTGTATCAGTATACCACCCCCCTGGAAAAATTACGATCGATGATCGGGCAGTCCCTGAATCGCGCGTGGCACTATGTGGTATATGGTGTTTTTGCAGTACCTTTTGCATGGGTTGTGCAGCTCATCCTGATTATTCTTCTGCTTGTTGTAGATCTTCCGGGGGAGACGGTGATGTTCCTGGTTTTGGCAGCATTCTCAGAGGAGATTTTCAAGAATCTGGGATTATATTCTAAGATGCATCAGGTGATTGAACAGCGCAAGGACGGGACCTATCTAGATCCACGGGGTTTTTTCAGGTGGAAGACGATGGTAAAAAGAAGTTTTCTGAATGGCGCGGGGTTCCTCTTTGCCGAAAAGGTGGTATTGATCCTTGCTATAGCTCCCTTCCTTCAAGGATACGAACTATTCATTACTGCGGGTCTGATCATCCCATTCCTGCTGCATTCATCTCTCACTTTACTGTATCTGTTATGGAGTCGTCGGTATGCTTTTGCTCGTAGGCATTATCTGATGAGTTCTTTTTGTATAGGACTGGTGCATGCGATGGTAAACCTTGTGATATTGATAGTATTCGGGGTGGGGATTGTATGAAGCTAAAAGATGTGATCGCTGCGCGGTTGCCGATCATGAGTAAAGCTCTTGCTGATCTGCGGCGCGAAAAGACCATTATCCTTCTCATGATCCTGCTAGCTTTCATCCTCCTCTCTGTCTCTGTGCTAGTGGCTACAGTGACTTTTGTGTATAATCCTGAATATCTTCTGGATGAACCACTCAAAGTGGGAGTGGTGGATTCTCCGCAACTGTTTCTAGGTTCCTTGCGCAGCAGCAAGATCCAGATTGTCCAGCTTTCGAGCCATGAGATGGCCATGGAGCAGTTCCAGTCTGGAGATGTGGATGGTCTGTTCCTGGTGCAGCAGAAAGCGGGTCCTGACCAGCCTGCGATAGTGAGGGTCGTGGTGCCGGAGGATCCCGTCAGGTCATCTATCTTTATGTCTCTTGCCAAACCACTTCTTGAGGATATCGAGTCGCGACTACAGGAACGGATGCGAAATTCTGTGGACCTGATATGGATGCACGAGGTGCAGTTCGCGTTGCCACGAATCAAGGGCGCGCACACGATTTTCGAGATCATCATCGGCCTTCTTCTGCCTCTGATAATCCTTGTGCCTTCATTCATCCTTGGAAATCTCTTTGTGGATAATGTCTCTCAGGAATTCGAAGAGCAGAACATGCAATTGATTATCGCGGCAACTTCTCCGATGCGTTTCATCCACGAATACCTCCTGATGGGCATGCTGATGAATATTTTCTTTGTCACGATTTTCCTATTCATCATATTCCTGCGTTTCGATTTCATACTGAACGCGATCCCGATATTTCTGTATGCGATGCTTTTTTGTAGCTTTATCCTGATATTCTCTCTTTTGTCCACTTTTGTTTTCCGGAAGAAGGAAGTCGCCCAGATTGTCTATTCATTCGGTATCCTGTCGATCTTTTTGCTCTCACCTTTCTTCCGCTTCTCGCCACTGCATACGATCGCTGATATGCTGCTGGGCAATATTATTGGTGTGGGATATAATATCCTTGCGCTTGCTGTGGTAATCATCATCCTGTATGGGATGTTACGAGCGTTCGTGCGTGTACGCTACTATGCGTGATCACAGAAGGTAAAGGATGACAGGAAGTGCTAAGCATCCGAGCAAGAAATGCTTGGGGATTGCATGTTCTGCAGCGCACAATCCTGTGGCGGTTGATGTCAAGAGAATCAGTGTGCCTGGTATACTGTCAAAGAATATGGTAGCTACCACAATCCCACAGATGATGATGATGGTGATAGCACGATAGGGTATCCTTGATATGAGGCAGGAGGCAATTTGTGAGACTTTGTTTGCTGCAAGGTATGCAGCGCTTCCTGCCACTACCGCAATTGTACTGAGCAGGAGAAGAAGGGATAGGTCCAGTTGCGGTATCAGCGTGAGGATTGTGGCTACGCTGCCATTGCGTGCTTTTGTCAACACATATGCTGTAGCCAGCGACAATGCCATGTTGGCGGTATTGATCCCGCCGACCATGACGAGGAATCGAAGTGTCTTTTCCTGCCGCGCCTTCTTCTGTCCCGCACTCATCAGCCAGGTAGCGACTATTGCCGCCTGGCTGGATCCGAAGCCTGGGAGGAATGCAGCTACAAATCCCATGAAACTGGCATAGAGGCTGGACTGTAGCTGTGTACGTAACGCAATACCGCAGGATGATGAGATGGTCTGTTCTGCTACATTATTGCAGGAGGAGAGGGAGGGTATCAGTATGCTGAGCCCGAAAAGCCCGGAGAGTAAAGGGAAGAGCGGTTGATGCATCCCGGGTATCATGAAGGTGAGCAGGCCGATGCCTCCGCTGATGCAGAAGAAGGTAAGGCAAAGGACGCGACCGTACCAGGTCTTTTGTGCAGCAAGGAATAGGAGGAGGAAAAGGATGAGGATGTAACTGATGAATGGCTGCAACACCGGTTGCAGGAGACTGATGCCTGTTATTGCCAGCGGCAGAGACAGGATGCAGATTATCAGAGAGAAGTAACTTCCAGAAAGCGTGAGTAGCACTGCCTGGTGGCCGTGCCCTTCAAGGAGCATGCGGTGTCCCGGCAGGGCCGTGAGTGCATGGTCAGCGTCCGGCGCGCCAAGGTAGATGGCAGGGATCGCATCGAGGAAAGTATGGGTGATGGACATGGCTATGATGAATATGCAGAGAGGCAGAAAAGGAAGAGGAAAAGCGGCTGTAAGGGTAAGGAGAATCGTGTTGACAAGATTGATATGGAGCCCAGGCACAAGGCCTGTGAGAGTTCCTGTGCAGATACCTGCCAGGGTGGCAAGAATAGCGAAAAACATGTCAATCAGCATGTTGTTGGGGTGACTGTTCCCTTCAAGAATGCGTACTGATTACAAGTGTATGTGGTCCGGGATCACCGGACAGTTCTTGCTCTCCGTATATGTCAAACTTCAATAAGTCAATGTCTATCTGAGCGTGTGGTCCTTGTCTGTGCGGCTGTAGTAGCCGAATGCCGCGATCAGTCCGAGGAACGCGCTCAGGCCGAAGAAGGTTGTGCCAAAGAGGTATGACATACTGATACCCAGTAGGAAGAAAAAGACCATGAGTCCGCTGGACGGATCGATGGGGCCCCATCGCCAATAGTTGTGAGTCAGACCATTATACCCGAAAGGACCTTGGGTCAGTTGAAGGTTGGCTATCGGTAGGTAGTCCAGTTCCCGTTGCCATCTGTTATGGTCTTTAAAGGCCCTGAAAGATGCGTAGGCGAAGCTTGCCGTGCTTGCCAAGGTCCCGAGGAAGAAGGCAGGATTGTAGAATAACCCAAAGAGAAAAGAAAGGATGAGGACGACGAGATGAATCCTGGTGTATCGCTGCCAGTTGATAAGCTCCGTGGCGACCCGCAGATTGCGGGGTGTCTTTGCATAGAGAATGGATTCCTCTATGCGGAACGGGCTATGGCCTCTGGAGTGCAATTCTTCTATGATCGTATTGAGAGATTTGTCCCGTGTGAGCATATACTCGACAATCTTGATTGTCCGAGGTGAGAGATGATCCCATCGTTCGATAAAAATATTGTGCAGCGCTTTCTGTATCTGTGATGAGGTGTAGCCTTTATGCTCGTACTGTTTATGGATAGTTTCCAGCGTCTTTCCAGTCTCCAAGGATTTATTTATCGCAGCTTGGAGTTTGGGCAATACCATGCCTCTTTTTCCCTGATTGGAATTTAAATAGTTACCGCAGCAGGAATATGGGATAGGGGGGCATTTGATGGCGGCAGCAAAAGACATATAAATTCCTGATATGTCAGTAGGTAGTAAGGGTGTGATGCATGGCTTTACAAGTACCAACTTCAATGGATGACCTTCTTTATTTCACGAATAGGACAATGGACGATGGACGCATCAAGGCATGGGTGTACAAGAAGATGTGTCCTGAATGCGGCAAGGCACTGATGGGCAAACCTGTGGCGAAAGGAAAGGTCAAGATCCGTGCCTCGACGTATGAGTGTCCTGAATGTGGCTACCAAGAGCCCAAAAAAAGTCATGAGGAGAGTCTTCGGCTAGAAATCCAATATACATGTCCCTTCTGCCAGCATAGTGGGGAAGCGAGTACTGAGTATAAGCGCAAGACATGGCAAGGTGTCAAGGCGTATGTCTTCGAATGTGAGAGTTGTGAGAATCGCATCGGTGTCACAAAGAAGATGAAGCAACCCAAGAAGAAAAAGAAATGATCATTTGATCTGTTGCACGATACGATCCAACTGTTCCTTGATCGACGAGGTCGTGTCGACCTTTTCGATCTTCTTATGTCCGCTCTCCTGTGCCTCGATGGTACAGGTATCGAAGATTTCTGCTTCGATGTTCTCATTGATTTTCTCTTCTGAGTATCCTCGCTCCTCCATGCGCCTTTTCAGGATTTTGCGGTTGCAGGTGGTCACAATCACCAGGTCAGCATAATCAGGTGGAATCTCATGAGCAAGATGTGAGTCGATGATAAGGCCTTCCTCGGTATGGTATGCATTGATCATGTTGATGAGCGTATCAAGGAATCGTTTCTGGTCAATGATGTGGCATTGACGTTCTGTGTCGTAGGATTCCGCCAGATCATGATCATGGATGATTTTCTTCCCATCCATATAGAGGAATCCGGTCGTATCGGCGAGTACCTGTGCAATAGTGGTCTTCCCTGTGCCAGGGGTGCCGGTCACGATAATGACATATGGTCGTTGCATGGAGGGGTAAGAGGAAGAATGGGTTAAAAAGGTTTAGGAGATAGCCCCTTTCCCGACTTGCTGCACAACAACAAATGAGATGAGCATCACGATGATGAACCCTAGAACTTTCGGGTGGAAGATAGTCGCCCAGAGAGCGCCTCGGCCAGTCTCTCCGACATCACCTGTGGTCACCGTGCCATCTGTAGCGGAGACAGTAACATTGGTCTCTTCCTGCGCAATGCCATCGCCTGAGAAGAACACAGAGCCCAGGCCTGCTATAGTGATGATGATCGCGATTACTATTGTCCATATGGCAATAGTGCTGCTCCATTCTTTGCCCTTGAGGGTTTTTGCAATCATATCCTTGTCGTAACCGACAGTCATCAGGGCAAGGATAATGAACACTCCGACGAATATCGCAAACACGAACCATGGAATGACGGTAGAGAACACCTGGACGATCGAACGCGTGGAGATGGTAAGTACCGCGATAGCAAAGGCAATGATAGCATACAAGTTATGCTTCTCTTCGCCGAGCCACTTGGTATAGAGGAGAATTCCGTAGATGATCGCCCAGATCATGATCAGAGTGAACACGGTCGAAGCGCCAGACAGGAGTCCGATGTCCAGGAAAGTTGCCATTTTTTTTGGTTCTCTTATTCGTCAGCAGATTCCAGGAGTTCACCTAGCTTCTTGCCAATTCCGTCTTTATCTTTGTTCGCATCTTCATCTTGGGTGATGTAGCTTATCACGATAGCAAAAACAAGGATAGTGATAACCACCGCGATCGTCTGAGGGTTATCCAGCCAGTAAGGAAGTCTCCAGAACCATCCTGCTGCACTGCCGAAGATATAGACGATGATGACCAAGGCAATTACCATGACCCAACCGGAAAGCGATTTGCCTCCGATGTTGACGCGGCTTCCTAGTAGTCCAAGGATGAGCATCATCATCACGATTGCGATCAGCACAATGCTTACGTGCGGCAATGCACGGTTGATGATTGGGACTACATCATAGCGTCCTCCAGGGTTGAGTACATGCGGGAAGATCACAGCCATGCCCATGATCAGAGCGATGATGACATTGAATTTCTTGCTTTTTTTGCCTAGCGGCTTTGCCTTCTGCAGTACCGCAAAGACAATCGCGAATACAAGGAAGAACGGCAGAAGGATGTCCATGACACCCCATTCTTGCAGCATACGCACGCCGTTTCCGAAAACGTTGTTTACCATACTTAATCTCCTCCGTTAGATTCTGATGATTTGGAGCTTTCTGAAGGGCTCCTGGTTATCCAGATGATACCTGCGATAATGATGATAAGGAAGATGATGCTTCCCACGACCGCACCGTTCCAGTGCTGCACCATATAGTCCCAGGCCCACTCCAGCCACGAGACACCGGTCTTCGTCTTGATCGCGTTGAGGAATATCAGGATGATGCCGATCAACATGAAGATCATGCCTCCGGTGCGCCATGGGCCTTTCTCAAGAAAGATCGGCTTCCCTTCTTCATGGAATACTCCGATGAGCACAAGGAAGAACACCGCTAACAGAAGCAGGATCACGATATGTGCTAATGCCTGGTTGATCGTTGCGACCAGACGTGAGGATGCCACTACAAAAAACGCGATGACAAAGGCTACCAGGGAATTCATGTTCTTGCGGGTACCTTCTTGGTCACCATGCTTCTCGATTCCCAGCACCTTGGTCTTCTCAAGAATCGCAAACATGATACTGAAGACAAGGATAAAAGGGAGGAGTACATCGTAGACACCGAGCTTCGCAAAGAACTCCAGTGCGGTCCGGAACGTAGATGCCATCAGGTATTTTACGACATGTCAGTTTTATAAACTTTGTGATTGGCCTTGACGAGAGATGATACGCTGCTCCCAGGGGGCGTGGCTTTGGTGACAAAAGACATATAAAGTCATGAGCAAGCCTTATTTTCAATGAGTGCCACAGAGTATCGTATCAATCTTGCAGCGTACAAGGATGCTATCAATATCTATGATTCTTTGCGTGAAAAAGTAGTCGTGCAGTCGCGTCTTGTGCTGCGGCTTTCCAAGAAGCTGATCCATATCTATCATCGGGACTTGATGGAAGAAGGGCATGATGTGGACGTAAAAAGGCAGGAAGTCAGAGATGAATTCTGCACGCTGCGAAGTATCGGCAATGACACCCCCTATCATGAAGATCTCATACGGGAAGGGGCATCAGCGGAGGCAGCCCAGGAATACGTGGAGGCGATGGTGTATGCGGATTTCTGCGAGGGTCGCAATCCGCAGTCAGCAGAGGATCTGGATGTGTCTGTCCGTGATTATCTTCTCGGTGTGTGTGATGTGGGCGGAGAGCTTGTGCGCAGAGCGACAAACGCGGTGCTTGCCGGAAAGGCCCAGGAGGCACGACGGTGCTATGTGTTTGGGGAGGACATATATGGACAGCTCCTTGATTTTGATTTGCGTAACGGTCACCTGAGGAAGAAGGTTGATTCGTTCAAATATGCGGTGCAGAAGATGCAGGCGATATTATATGATATGAAGCTGAAGGGTGAGGGTCATGAGATCTATGGATGATATTGAAGAAGATGCAAAGAGAATCATGGACAGGTTCCTTGGGGTCCTGGAGAAGGCGGACTTGCCAGATGCACTGGTAGGGATCGACCGTGAAGTGGCGACCCGGGTACCTGAAGAGAAGGATGCGCCGGAAGGATTCACCCGGGCCATGCTCGAGAATGCGCCGAAGACAAAGGATAATTGCATTGTTGCAGAAAAAAAATCCTGGTAGGTGACATATATGACGTTCCAGAATGCAGTAGATAAGCGAGAGGCGATCGCATCAGGGAAGTACTCGGCAAAGGAGAATATCATGCAGTTTCTTGATGCTATCCGGGATAAGGATGAGGCGATCAATGCCGTGCTCCATGTCAATCCCGAAGCGATCAAAGCAGCTGAGGTCGTGGATGAGAAGGTGCGCAAAGGAGAATCAGTGGGTAAGCTTGCAGGCTTGGGAATCATGGTGAAATCATGCATCAGTGTATGGGGGCAGAATGTCTCTTGCGCTTCCAAGGTCTTAGAGGCATACACAGGGACGTTTGATGCTGATGTGATCAAGCGCATACGAGAGGAAGATGGCATCGTCCTGGGGATGGCCAATATGGATGAATTTGCCTGTGGTGCCAGCGGAGAGACGTCTGCGTTCGGTAAGACAGATAATCCGGCGGCTCCGGGCCATGTGCCAGGTGGCTCGTCATCAGGAAGTGCTGCTGCGGTAGCTGCTGGTTTTTGTGACATGGCCCTGGGGACAGATACAGGAGGGTCGATCCGGAATCCTGCTTCTCATTGTGGCATTGTTGGTATCAAGCCCTCGTATGGGCGGGTATCCCGCTACGGATTAGTGGATATGGCCATGAGTTTCGATCAGATAGGTCCCCTTGCAGCAGATGTGCAGAGCGCAGGGTTATTGATGGAGGTCATTGCGGGTGCGTCAGAGAATGATCCGACAACTATAGAGAAGGGAGTCGCTACTTTTTCGAAGTTTACGCACCCCCAGAAGATCACGGTGGGAGTTTGTCCGCAACTAAAGAAGCTATGCACTGATCAGCGTATCTGGGATCTGGTGCATCAGAAAGCATGTGCAGTCGCAGAGACGCAAGGATGGGAGGTCAAGGAGATCGAGCTTCCCTATATAGAACTTGCTATCGAGACCTATTACCCGATCGTCTATGTGGAGTTCTTTTCAGGAACCCGGAAATTCGATGGACGAAAATACGGCGTAAAGATAGAGGATGCTGCGGGTACGGAAGTGTTGCGCAGGATTTTTGGTGGTCAGGAAATATCGAAGGCAGAGTATGCTGGACGGTATTATCGTAAAGCCTTGCAGGCAAAGGCCGCAATCACTGACTCGGTAATGAAAGCTTTTGATGGTGTTGATGTGCTGATGCTGCCTACTACACCGCGATTACCGCATGCCTTCGATGAGGAGTTGACGGTCGAGGATATGTATGGATATGACGCCTATACGACTCCGGCCAATCTGACCGGTATCTGCGCAGGGGTTGTCCCTGTAGGTGTCATCGATGATATTCCGGTGGGGCTTCAGGTGTGTGCACCTTCATTTGCGGAGCGGAAACTGTTCGATGTGCTCAAGATCATAGAGGACCATGGGAAATGATGATGTAGTCCGGACCTGTCGCAAGCCCAACTTATTCCTTGAGTGGTACCAAGAAGGGTCGCAGATAGTGTATGACGGTGCGGATGTTGTGGTATTCTTGTCTTCGGTCGCTGTGGTAAAGGGTCATATGCTGGTAGTGCCAAAAAAGAAGTATACGAGTGTTTTTGATGTGCCTGAGCATGTGCGGCATGAATTGTATGATGTTGCAGTCATGATGGCTGAGCGCGCACAGCAGCGGATGGGGTGTAAAGCAGTCCAGATCGTGCAGAACGAGCAATTCTGGAAGATGGAGCCGGAGAGCCGATGGCATGTTGATCATATCCATATACATGTGCAGCCCCGTTTCTCTTCGGAGGAAGTAGGGCTGGTGTTGCATCGGTTCGAACTGACAGATGAAGATGTAGAATGTTATCGGGAATTGCTATCATGACAAAAAATTCTACACCGCAAGCTGCCGATAATTTTTTTCAGTTTTTGCAGCAACCATAGTTCATGACATCATGGATTAGGAGCCATCATAATCAATAAGATTTATATATCAGTATACAATATTGTATATTCATTCTTGCAATGGAGGTTCAGTGATATGGCACGTAGCAATGACGAAGTAATGGAAGATTGGCTGGAATACATCAAGCTCCGACGGGAACGCAATCAGAAGAGCGCAACGGATGAATAGGCAAACGGTTGTTACTATTAGGTAGTTAATATTCGAAACTTTTATAAATCTGCGTAGTATTCGCGGTGTCATGACAGCACCTAGACTTGAGGAAAATGTGCAGATAAGCCCTGCCGCAGTGATTGACGAAATGCCTGATGCTTTCAAAGCAGGTGTCAAGTATCTGGGAAGAGGTGCTGGTAGATTTCTCAAAGGATGTGCCCGCAGGACAGGGCGTACCATTCTTGCTCCTTTTGTCATTCCTACCGTCTTGCGGAAGCGCGATGAGTCTTATGATCCTGAGAGCCTGGTTGAACGCGTGGGCGACAAGGCAGGATATGCGGTGTCAGCGGGCATAGGACTTACTGTCGGATATGCATTCTATCAGGATTGGTCATCCAGTCTAATGGCTGTCGGTGCGGTTGCTGGCGCAAGCAATGCACTGAGTGGATGGTATGAGGTTGCACGCCACCGTGTGGCAAAACGGCTTGAGGCGAGGAACAGAGACGGCACATACCGATTGTGATTCTGTTCTTTGATCTGGCTGTTCCCAAAATTTATAAATCTCTATCTGTTTCCCTCGTGCCTATGGCATCAGAAAAAACGTTGCAGACAACATTCAGGACGCATACGAATAACGAACTCAGAAAAGATGATGTGAGCAGCACCGTGACATTGTCGGGATGGGTAAATACCCGCCGTGACCATGGTGGTATCATATTCATCGACCTGCGCGATCGTTTCGGTCTGACGCAGATCGTCTTCGATCCTGAGTTCAATAAGGAGATGTTTGCAGTCGCCGAGGATCTGCGACGCGAGGATGTCATCACCGTGACAGGTGAAGTCCGTGCCCGGGGCGAGGGGCTGACCAATCCGAATCTTGCGACTGGAGAGATAGAGGTGTTTGTCTCTGAGCTCAAGATCCATGCCAAAAGTGATGTGCCACCTATAGAGATTGATGATCGTAAGGTCGCTGGGGAGGATATGCGGATGCAGTATCGTTATCTTGACTTGCGGAGGCCGGAGATGCAGCGCAACCTGCTTTTCCGCAGCGATGTGGTCATCTCTGTACGTAATTTCATGAAGGAATGGGGTTTTGTCGATATCGAGACTCCGCTCCTGGTCAAGTCGACTCCGGAAGGAGCTCGGGATTATGTGGTCCCTTCGCGTGTCAATCCTGGAGAGTTCTATGCGCTTCCTCAGTCACCGCAGTTGTATAAGCAGATCCTGATGGTGAGTGGCTGTGACCGCTATTATCAGTTGCCTCGATGTTTGCGGGATGAGGATCTCCGTGCGGATCGGCAGCCCGAGCATACTCAGGTAGACTTCGAGATGAGTTTTGTCTCTCAGGAGGATATCAGGCATTTTGTGGAGCAGCTGTTTGTACGGATATTCAAAGAGAACATGGGGATGGAGCTGCAGACGCCTTTTCCTATTTTCAGTTATAATGAATCCATGGATAAGTATGGTACGGACAAGCCGGATATCCGGTATGAATTGTTCCTTAAAGATGTCAGCCAGATTGTGAAGGATTCGGAGTTCGGCGTGTTCAAGGATGTGGTCGAGTCTGGCGGTGTGGTCAAGTGCATCAATCCTCCGCAGAATTTCGGCCGGAAGGATATTGACAATTATATTTCGTTCTGTCAGGAGAATGGAGCAAAGGGTATGGCATGGATGCGGTTTGGTGAGAATGGATTGGAATCAAATATTGCCAAGTATTTCCCAGAGGATGTCAAGAAGAAGCTCGTCGACGCAGTCAACCCAGAAAAAGACAGTGTGCTGATGTTCATTGCTGACAAGCCTGAGCAGGCCAATTACGTACTTGATAGGTTGCGTCGGAAGCTTGCTGCTGATATGGAACTGTATGATCCTAAGAAGTTTGCCTTCTGCTGGGTTAACGATTTCCGCCTGTTCGCGTACAACGAGGATGAGGAGCGCTGGGAGCCGGAGCATCATATGTTCTCTATGCCTAAGCAAGAGTTCATAGAAACGATGGAAGAGAATCCTGCAGCTGTGTTGGGCGACCTATGGGATCTTGCGCTCAACGGCGTGGAACTCGGGTCAGGGTCGATCCGTATCTCGAATCCAGAAGTGCAGCGTAAGGTCATGAACATCATCGGGATGACTGATGCCGAAGCGGAGGAAAAGTTCGGATTCCTGCTCAAAGCCTACAAGTATGGCGGTCCTGTGCATGGTGGTATGGGCATAGGCCTCGATCGTACGGTAGCCTTGATGCTCGGGTATGCTGATATCCGCGAAGTCATCGCGTTCCCGAAGAACAAGAATGCGCAGTGCCCAATGGATGGCTCACCGTCTCCGATCGATGAGAAGCAATTGAAGGAGCTCAGTATTGCTCTTGCAGGAAAGGCCAAGAAGGAGGAGTGAAAATAGAGATTTCAAGGAGTAAGGATTGTCCTTGAGGAAAGATTCTCCTTGATTCCATAACATTAATAAATAGTATATTTTTCCTTTACATTTAAGGTCCTGTGGTCTAGTCCGGTATGACGTTGCCTTGACTCGGCGAAGATCCCCGGTTCAAATCCGGGCAGGACCATATTTTTTCTTTGCCCGAATTTGAACATCTTCGTGAACTTGTTCACTCGACCACTCGGACGTAAAGTCCTCGGGAATCCGGGCAGGACCATATTTTTTCTTTGCTCGAATTTGAACATCTTCGTGAACTTGCGTTCACTCGACCACTCGGACATAAAGTCCTCGGGAATCCGGGCAGGACCATATTTTTTCTTTGCTCGAATTTGAAC
>CAZMDB010000010.1:20900-24727 GCA_964565095.1 uncultured Methanosarcinales archaeon
TTCACTCGACCACTCGGACATAAAGTCCTCGGGAATCCGGGCAGGACCATATTTTCTCCTCGAAAATATGTTATGCCGTATTTGCACCTCCGGTCCACACGCAAAATCTTTGATTTTGCTAGTTCTCCCTTTGGTCGAACAATCCGGGCAGGACCATATTTATTTGGATATGAACATCTTGTCCACTATCTAGAAAAGAGCCCCTGGCGGAGATCTCTCTCCGCCTGCCGGGAGTTGAACCCGGTCGGGGAAGCTGCACATGGCATCGCTTATTCTTTACCGCCTGTCCGCAATGCACATGGCATTCTTGTTTTGTTATGCGGACGATGAATTGGGAGCAGTCCTGCTGATCTCCTCGATAGATTTGAGCGCTTCTTCAATGGCGACAATCTGTTGATCCAGGGTTTGCTCCTTGTCGCTGAGACGTTCTTGGGAGTTTTGGTATTCCTGCTCTGCTTTCTCTATCTCGCGCTCTTTGGCGCGCGTCTGGCGCCGGATGTCTTCTTCAATGTCTTTCTGCCAGTTATCAAGATCCTTCTTAAGCTCTTCGATACGCTGCTGCTTGCGCTGGACATCTTCTTTGAGCTTGCTCTTCGAATTCATTATTTCGAGCTTGCGCGTTGTCAGGCGCTCTACAATGCTGTATCGGGATTGACTCTCTGCCATGGTAGAGTAGGGAAAGAAGAGCAGCTTTATCAATATTTTCATGCGATCTCTTTGGAAAAGTAGGCCGTATCTGGCTTGTAAGTATAGCCGATCTTTTTGTAGAACTCGAACGCGGCTGCCTTTTTGCTGGTGATCAACCAGATGAAAGAGATGTTGTGTTTTCTGCAGTAGTCTTCGACAAATCGCATGAGTCGCTTGCCGATCCCTTTGCCTTGATGTGTCCCTTCGACCACCAATTCTTCGACCATGATGGATTTTCCGGTGTTGTAGAATTCTTCTCGGACGATGACGAAACCGGTTGCCATGTTATCGGATTCTGCGACAAATATATGCCCGATTTCTGAATAATAGTCTAACGTTTTTTTGGTATTCTCATCGGTCCAACGTTCATCATAGTGTTTGAGATATTCAGTCTGCATCATATCAGCAATAGCAGAAAGATCTTTGGAGCGGGCCTGACGGATGATCATTTTTGTTGATTGCTATTATGTCTGATCTTCTATATCTTCAATAATTTTTGCATCCTTAAGAATTGCTGTAATCTGGTTGTATTTTTTGGTTAGTTGGCGTGAACTGATTGCAAGGCATTGCTTAAGGGTATAGAGATATGCAATCTGTTGTCTCAGACGTTCAAATAATGACCGAAGGTGGAGTAGGATGTTGGTAGATGTGGGATTTGCATGCACGTTATTTTCGGCGCAGTATCTTCTCCAATATTCAGTAGGATTTTTTTGTATTTCCTTGAGTATATTGATAAATGCTATGATACCTATCGTTCGTGATTGCATCCGTCTTACTTGGTCTATTAGTTTTGTAATATTTTCATCATTGAGTTCGATTTTCTTATCATTTTCAAGTAGATCTGAAAGAATCTCTTGTAGTTGTATCCCATATGATTCCATCTGTTTTTGCAAACCTTGTGCTTGGGTGTTCATGGAAATGCCATTTGTAGCTTGCACATGTTGCTCAACTTTTTCTTTTTGCTCTTGATTTAGATCATCTTCTAATGCTTCGATAAGCTTTTGGAGTTTTTGATCCCTTTCTTCATTTGAGAGATGCTTTGGCAATAAAGAGAGGCGTTTCAATGCTTGTTCTACAAATTTTTGTAGTTCTTCAAGAGGTGTTATAATGTTCGGTATCCTTTGTTTTATTTGATTAATATTTGTCTGACTAAGGAGTTGTGTTACTTCATTTTGCCATGTTTGTTCAAGTTTTTGAAGCACCTTTGTATTATTCAGGAGAGTGTAATCCTTTTTTATTTCTGTGAGATCATTATATAGTTCTTTCATCTTCTTTTCTGCGCTGTGCTCTACTTTTGAGGCAGTTTTTTTCGCTTTTTTCTGTGATTTTTTCTTTGCAGTCTTTTTTGTTTTCTTTGAGTCTTCTTGTTGGGATTCTATTGAATTATCCGTATTTATCTGTCTGAATAATTTAAAATGATCGACAAGGGTTGATACTCCGCCGGAGTATCTTTGAAAGTCATCTGGGAATCGTAATCTAAACCGTGTGCAAAAATCTGCATAAAGTCTTGAAATTTCTTGCCATTCTGTTTTTAATTGATTAATGGTTTGGTAAATAAATGGGATATGTGTCTCAGTTTCGAATACTTCATTGCTATCTTGGTGAATTAGTGATATATGATAGAGGAGGGAGTAGTATATCTTGATGGTATTATATATATTTTCAGATGTCTCTTCAATTGTCGGAGAGTATAGGTTTTGTTGTTTTAGCATGTGCTTTAAGGTATCTAGACATTCAGTGCTCTTTTGGGAAAAATCTTTCCAGAGACTTAAGTGGTCTTTGTCTAATAGTTTTCTGCGTTCTTGATTTTGCATTTTCCTTGTAGTTTTTGCAATTTGATCAATAGCAGTATTCATGCCATCGATGAGGTCTTTTGTGTCTTGATCATGCATACCTTTTGGTAATGCCTTCAATGAATCAGCTATTCCTTCTAATATGGATCGCATTTCATATTGTAATCCCATCTGCCAAAATACTTTTGGGAAGTCATCCTCAAAGATTCTTTTTTCTTCTTTATAGAATTCTTCAAGTGCTTCGATGCTTTCTGGGGTAAGAGTTGTGCGCTTCGTGCTTTGTAGCCATATTCTGTAAAGATTTTTTAGGAAGGAAAATGTCCGATGGAGATAGTGTCGTGCATTTTTTTGGAACCAATCTTGATGTAATCCTGCAGGGTTTGCTCGTATTGAATTCTGCAGTAATTTCATTACCTTTTTTTGTGCATCTAGAAATGACGTTAGAGCAAATTTTATGTTGTGTCCTTCTGCGTCATTTCTTATCACATTCAATGTATTTTCATATTCTTTGAATGCAGCGTTTAGCTCATCTTGATTGGTGGGTGTTGTATTGTTGTGTTCTTCTCTTTGCTCAGAAGCCGTCCCGTTTCCTGATTTGCCTGATGTATCTTCTCCATTTTCTTGTGATCCACCCTGTCCATCGTCGCCATTTCCGGTGCCGTCGGGCGGCGTGTCGCCTGCTTGGCCGTTCTGTTCCGCTCCACCCTGTCCATCGCCAGGAGTTTCTCCTTCCTGCGCTTGCCTGAGCATTTCTTGTAGCTTGCGTAGCGTCTCTGCTTTCTCATGCTCTGCACCAGTGATAGCATGTCGGCACTCGCGTATCTTGGAGGCGGTAAGAATGTGTTTGTTCTTTTCATCCCGAAGACGCCGCAGTGTATCCAGATAATGTCTGAATCGTTCCAGTGGCCGTCCTTCATCTTCAAGGATCCAGATAAGCCTTCGGATAGCGTCGATCTCATCCTGCGTCATGGTGGCAACCCCCTTCCGTGGATAAAAGCCGAGATCAGTCGTTGTTTCCTGTTGCGTTCTGCTGCGATGATACTGAGCGCATCCATGAGTTCTGTTCTTTGTGCTTGCTCAAGGTATTGCATATCGCTGTCTCCGGTGATGGCACCGATGAGCGCATCGAGCTGCATTTCCATGCTGTTATTGGGATTTGCCGGGTTGGTCAGGTGGTGTGTCTGGAGATATGTTGCGATGACTGCCGGCCGACCCAGAACACCGACAGTCCCGTGATTGTGCATATGCGTGCGTAGTCCATTGATCAGCCGGCGGTAATTCGTAGCGTTCTGCCGGAGTGTTCCGATATTATTGACCAGCGTCGCATTTGCTGTAGGAGTAGGCGAT
>CAZMDB010000011.1:0-24641 GCA_964565095.1 uncultured Methanosarcinales archaeon
GAGATGTGGCGGTCAATCTGTTCGATGGTATCATAAAATTCATTTGTCTTTTTATCATATTCGTCAAATATTTGTTCTGCTTGAAAGGGAGTAAGTGTCTGCTTGATTTCTGTGATATGATATGTGACCACCGCATCAGTTTCTTGCTTGCTGGCACGCCTCCAAAACAATAATCCATTTTCACTCTGTTGTATTGCGCTGGTCACGGATTTTTCGGCAGTAACAATATTTTCTTTGTTGAGATCGTAGGCTGGATTAATGCTAACTTGTCCTTGTTCATCCTCTTCTCCATCGAACAGACCACAAGAATTTTTGTAGGCAAAAGGTCTCTCTATCTCAGTAATTTGTGCAAGCACTTCATTGCGTTTTTGTTGTAGCAATGCTATTCGTCGGGACTTGTAGCCCTCAAATACTCTTACGCACTCTTCTAGGTTTGCTATTTGTTCTTGGAGTCTTTGATCCATGTAGGAAGGAGGGAAAGAGTGTATTTAAATTTTTCGAAGTGTATTAACTAAATAGTAATAAAAATTAAAAATTTCACCTTGTAGCCATTTCTTCTGATGATTTCTGAATCTGCCTAGTGTTCATATTTGTATCCTCCATAGTATTTACAGAATGGTGTCTGAGAATATGCCAGAAAAGGAAGAAAAGATCAAAAGGCGCCTCAAAGAATTCAAAAAATGCAATGAGTGTAAGTCACTTCTCAAAAATTTTCATGAACGTAAAGCCACAGATCATCTGCGCAAATCTCATGATCTCGTCCCCGAAAACTACTATGCAGGCATCCATATGATGTTCGGCATGATAATCGGCCTTTCAATCGGAACCGCTTTAGGTAATATTCCCATAGGTCTCATCTTTGGTCTTGCTGCCGGCGCATTTATGGACAAAAAGGCAAGAGAGGGCAAAAAAGTAATCTGATCTACTCTTTATTTGCAAAAACCAATAGTTTCTGGACCACAATTTTTTATACATCCTCATCCTGCACGTAGGTATGGACGCACAAGAGCACCATCGAAGATTCCGGGAGATTATAGAAAAATATAATCTGGAGGATCAGGCAGACAGGATTGCGGCGATGCTTACTGATACGTCGCAGGCGACAATATCTTCAGAAGAGTTTTCCAGAGAGCACGCAATGACAAAAGAAGATGCGGCAGTATTTCTCTCCTTTATCCGACGTGCGTTGGATTTTCATGAGAGCACCTCTAAATAAAGAAAGCAGGCATGCGCAGGAGTGGCATATCACGCACCAGTCCAGCGACCCTGCTGATTGCTCGACCCTGCAACCTCCAAAGCATGGACCTTGTGCTGTAGGGCTGCTCGGTTCCCCGCCTGACCCGGTTGGGCACAATGACCATCAATGAAGACAAGGCGTCAGCGCTCACAGCAAGACTGGCCTGACACACAATAAGCGCCTCCTGCGCTTCGGCTCCGCCATATAGCCCATTTGCGGTAACAGGAGGGGACTAACCTCCCAGCCTAGCCTGCAAAGAGAGAGATGACAGTTTTGTATATAAGACTTACGAAAAATTGTGGAAGAATAGCCTTTCCCGACAGGCACAGATATCTGTCTGATATCGCGTTGATAATATTTTTTTTCATGTGTGTCCCACAGTTTTTCCGAAATCCAGAGTAGGCTTTCCCATGCGGGCAGAGGATCCCGACAATTAGTACCGATAATGATCAGGCTTGTATGGACCTTCTACCGGCACACCCAGATACTCAGCCTGCTCCTTGGTCAGACGCGTCAATCTCACGCCTAGCTTTTCAAGGTGGAGCCGTGCAACTTCCTCATCCAATTCCTTGGGAAGAGTATAGACGCCGATCTCATAATCTTTCTGCCAAAGATCTATCTGTGCAAGCACCTGATTGGTAAAGCTGTTGCTCATGACGAAAGATGGGTGTCCTGTGGCATTGCCTAGGTTTACCAGCCGACCACGTGAAAGCAGGATGATAGAGTGTCCGTCCGGGAAAATGAAGCGATCCACTTGGGGTTTGATGTTCTCCTCCTTGATTCTCGCGTAATTCTCAAGGGCGGCAACCTGAATCTCGGAATCGAAATGTCCGATATTGCAGACGATGGCCTGATCTTTCATCTGTTCCATGTGTTCGATGCGGATCACATCCGTGTTCCCAGTTGTGGTCACAAAGATATCCCCTTCCTGGACAGCGTCCTCCAGAGTAGTCACTTCAAATCCTTCCATTGCAGCCTGTAGTGCGCATATAGGATCAATCTCAGTAACAATCACCCGAGCGCCGAAACCGGCCATGGATTGTGCGCATCCTTTACCGACGTCACCATAGCCACACACAACGACAGTCTTTCCTGCGACCATCACATCAGTACCTCGCTTTATGCCATCTGCCAAAGATTCCCGGCATCCATAGAGGTTGTCGAATTTGCTTTTGGTGACAGAGTCATTGACATTGATTGCAGGGAAAAGCAGTCTCTCCTCGCGCATCATCTGGTAGAGGCGATGAACTCCAGTGGTAGTTTCTTCTGATGCACCTTTTATGCGTTGCGCAAAACGGCTCCACTTGCTCTCATCTTCAGAATGCTCGGCAGCAATAATTTTCATCATCTCCTGGACATCCTTAGGTTGGTCTGAGTAATCTTTCTGCAGCAGATCGGGGTTTTTCCCAGATTCCACTCCCTTATGGATCATGAGCGTAGCATCGCCACCGTCATCTACAATCAGATCAGGACCGTTGCCATCAGGAAAAGTAAGTGCCTGATTCGTGCACCACCAGTACTCTTTAATAGTCTCGCCTTTCCAGGCAAAAACAGGAATCCCGGCTGCAGCAATTGCTGCAGCAGCATGATCCTGAGTTGAGTAGATGTTGCAGCTTGCCCAGCGCACATCAGCGCCCAGCTCGACCAGCGTTTCGATAAGGACTGCGGTCTGGATAGTCATGTGGAGGCTGCCTGTGATACGAGCGCCTTTGAGCGGCTTCTTTTGATCGTATTTTTGTCGCAGTGCCATTAATCCAGGCATTTCTTTCTCCGCGATGCGGATCTCTTTGCGTCCATAGTCAGCAAGGGAAATATCTTTTATCTTGTAATCGTCCATACATTCCTTGGCAGAAATATCCCCTTAAAAGTTTTTGCCTTATCGCAGTGGCCCCAAGGCATCCATGAGATCCTCCGGACAGAAGTCATCCAGCTGCGCACCTGTTGTGGCAACCACTTGCGAAGCCATATATGCACCAATCTTACCTGCTGCCTCAAGAGAGATGTCTCGGCAAACAGCAAAGAGGAATCCACCGGCAAAGGCGTCTCCGGCTCCTGTGGTGTCTACTGCATTTGTCTTGTACGCCTTAATCGGGATGTTGACTTCTTGGTGGCGTACCACAGCTCCTTTCTCGCCAAGCTTAAGGACTGCGATGGTACTGACAGTGCCAAGAGCCCTGAGAGCTGAATCCGGATCAGGTTGATCCGTGAACGCGACGCTTTCTTTCTCGTTGGCAAAAAGAATATCCACAAAAGATGAGACAAACTCTTGAAGGCGCCTTTTGATACGTTTGACCAATAGTGGATCCGCCAGATCAAGTGAAACACGTAATCCGTTCTTGACCGCCAGCTGTGCGGCTTTTTTAGTCATGCAAAAAAGGCTGTCGTCTTCTAAAGTATAGGCTGTAAGGTGAAGTACCTGTGCATTAGTCAGGTTCTTCTGTTGGATATGTCGGTCACCAAGATACTGTGAAGCCCCAAGATAAGTCAGCATTGTGCGTTCAGAATCCGGAGTAATCAGACTGAGCACACGGCCAGTCTTCTCGCGTACACAGATTTCCTGATCAGGATACAGAAGGTCGCAATAGACATTCGCGTCAGTCATATTCTCAGAGAAGAGTCGAGCATATTCATCATGGCATGCCATCCCGATATACTTGGTGTCACTGCCGCACTGGGAAGCGATAGCTAAAGTGTTTGCGACGGATCCGCCTGCAGTGATAACCCTTTTGGTAGAAGGGAAGAGTGAAAGGATCTGTTCGATCCGGGTCTGTTCAGTCAATTGCATAGTGCCTTTCTGCAAACCCATTTTCTGAATATCCGGGTCCTCGACGTGCAACAAGATATCCACGAGCGGATTGCCTAAGCCGATGATGTTATATCGCATACGGTGTGCCTGATGAGGGGGCTTTAAAAAATTTGCCGTAAGAGGATACTCGCAGATCTGCATGTCTTTGATCAAGCACACACGCGGCTTGCAGGGGTAGACCGAGGAGGTGACCCAAAAGTTTTATAAACATTTATAGACGGTAGTTCATCGATGAACAGGCGCGCAGAGGGACCTTCCTATAAATCCGGTGGACCGACATTGATTCTTGTCACACTGCTTGTTATCATGTATATCATACTGCTTCCTCCGGACGCAAGAGAGGAATTGCTTGGAGATCCGGTCACAGATATTGATGATGGTATTTCTGGAGATATCCCATCTGTAGGGGAAGAGACAGAGTTTGTCTTTGCGGGTCCCGGAAGAGTGGATGTGGCTTCACGCGATGCTTATGATCATGATATCGCCGCTATCCACCTGTCATCGCGTACTGATGCCAAGGTAATCCATGCCAGTAACCCTTTTCAGGTGAAGTACACTGTATTCGAGCATAAACCACATCAAATCACCTTTTCAGTGGATGATCCAGGGTTGGTCGATAATCCCATCATCACATTTTCTGCTACCCGTCATAGCGGTACACTAACCATTACGCTGAATGGCCACCAGATATTTTCCGGAGATATCTCTGCGGAAGGTCAGGCTCCGATCCGGATACCTGACGGACTGCTCCTTGAACGCAATATAATGATATTCGATGTAGAATCTCCCGGGTGGGCTTTCTGGTCATCCAACGTCTATTCGATCCAGAATCTCCGTATCCAGGCAGATGTCTCTGATGTGAGCCGTCAGAAGAGTACCGCCACATTTTCGCTTGGCGCTGATGAGGTGCATGCATTGAAGGAAGCTAAGTTGCGTTTCCTGCCAGAGTGCCAACAGTTGGAGGTCGGACGCGTGGCGGCATATCTGAACGGGGATCTGGTGGCGGATCGTATTCCGGACTGCGGAGTCTTCAACACCTACATTCTGGATCATGAGGATCTGCGTCGAGGAAACAATCGGCTGGATTTCGAGCTTTCCGAGGGCAACGCTCTTCTGGATCGCATGGAGATCCTGACGAACATCGATGAAGAAGCCAACGATGTGACATATTATTTCGATCTCGATTCGGATCTCTTCAGCTTCCGTGTGGAAGCAGAACATGTATGCGGAGAGATTGACGGGGTCTGCCCTGATCGCTGTGATGAGGATGTTGACAAGGATTGTTGTTTCGAAGAGTACCACACGGCTTTTTGGTGTGATGTCCCGACCCAGAACAGTGATGATCGGTGTGTGGGGAATGTCCGATCAGGCACCATATTTCGTTGTCCCTCAGGGTATGAGGATGAGCACGGAGATATTCCGGACGGTTTTGAAGGTATCTGTGGTGATGATGAGGATGGAGAATGTCCTACGGGTTGCTCGCGGTTCTATGATCGTGACTGTTGCCTTGAAGAGGGTAGCGGGCGATATTGGTGTGAGGATCTGCCATTGACCGGGCTTTCTGATGCATGCCGTGATGATCTGGACGCCGATTCGTGCCGCTTCTGCCCCTCCGGTTACGAGGGGGAGGACTCTGATCCGCAGTGTGACTATGATACCCAGAATCCGCAGCGGGAGGATGTGGTGCTCAAGGAGCGCTACGAAGTTACTGCTGAGTTCATTTTCGTGGACGATGGCCAGAACAAGGAAGCAGAGGTCATTGTGAATGGATATCGCACGAATTTCGATACGTTCGATGATACATACGAGCGTGATATTTCAGAGTTCGTCAAGGATGGATCCAATTACATCAGCATCAGGCCGCAGAGCGATTTCTCGCTGGTGGAGGTCAGGATAGATGTTGATCAGGCCAGTTGATGCACCAAGTGCATGCTTCTGTGAAAAGAGAGGATATCAGATGCGTTTCTCAAAAAAGGCCATGACGCAGACCCCAGGTAGCACTGGCGGCTTCTCCAGTAGTCTGGGAAGCGGTATGGGTGCGGCAGCTGGAGCAACCCAAGGTGCGGTGCAAGGCTTCACGCGAGGAGTCGGACAGGCGGTGGGGCGCCATATGAAATTCCCCTTTCTCACGATCTATCTGATTTTCGCCTTGCTCATCCATATAGCTGATATCATGTTCTTCAATTTCGCCTTTGTCCCAGGAAGGATAATGATCCATGCGGGTTTTGCATTTCTCACCTTTTTCTTTTTCATGGTGGGTAGCAGCCAGCGTCCGCCCAAGCTAGAACTGTTCGTGAAGGTTGCTGTCGTTTTCGCGGTGAACATGGCGGTGCCGGCACTCCTGAATATGTTGACCGAGATAATATTCCCACAATTACAGGGGCAGCAATCATTGCTTATTGCGTTTGGTGGTGTCCTCTCTGTGTGGTTCCTGCCGATATGGATGTACTATGGGCTATTCTTTCAGGAATATCTGGAGGAGACGTTCTTCCCGCGTCTGCTCGGTATAATGATCATCTTCATCCTGCTTTTCTTCGCTCCTCTGTACGGGTTATACCGGGGAGGATATCTGGAGACGTACATAGATGATGGCGCAGGTGAAGAGCAGAAGAGTATGGCGCGTGCCTATTGGCAACTGATCCAGGAGATGTGGGTAAAAGCTCCTGAGCTCAAGGATAGCTTGGTAGAGGGGGCACAGACCAAAGGTCAGCAGTTCTGGAACAAGACATTACATCCCGATGTGGACACGCGGGTGGAAAATTCGCAGGGGCAGGACGTCGGAGTATATATGGAGAACATCGATCTCGTGGGAGGTGAGCCCTACACGCATCATCCCCTTATACTCCGTTCAGTGATAAGGGCAAAGACATTCGATAAGGACATAGATATGACCCTTGTATGTTCGGCTCAGAAGACATATGTTGAGACAGGCAAGAAGAATAAGGTGTATTCCGGTCAGGTGGACGATCCGTATGTGCGGGTGTCATCTATGCAGAGCCGTCCCTTTGTATGTGAATTCCCGGAACATACGTTCGACAAGGGAGGGCATAGGGTATATTTCAATGCCAGCTTCGATTTTGCCACAAGCGCGATCATCAAGCGGTATGTGATGGACAAAGCTCGCTTCTATAGTATGAAGTCGCAAGATATCGATATATTCGAGAATTATGAGATCAGCGACAGGAATCCTCAAAGCATTTATACTCCCGGACCGATCATCCTGGGTATAAAGACTTTGGATCCTTTCATCCTGCTCTCTTCCAATCAGACGGAGCGGATACGTCTGCAGGTGCAGCTCAAAAAAGAGTATGGCTGGGAAGGAAATCTACAGTCATTGCAGAATCTCTATATATTCGTTCCTGACGGGTTCACGATGGAGAAGGACGTAAGTAATAGGAATAAGCAGTTTTCCTGCACTCATCAGGTTGAGGCAGTCGAGGAGTACACTGATATCTGTCAGTGTGGACTAGGAGCTATCTGCATTCCCGATTGTGAGAATTATAACATCTATAGGGTCAATACATCTGGTCTGATGGTCCCCAAAGAGGATGAAGAGGATATGAAGACAGTAAAATATGTGCTGCCTGAGGATATCTTTATCGGATGTTGGCTGGAGGCAGACCGCTCTACCCGGATTTTGGGCAACAACCCCCTCGACATGGTGTCATTCAAGACATACGCAGAGTATCGTTTCACAGTCAAAGAGGAAAAATATGTCAACATGAAAAAACTCGAAGGAGTAGCAGAACCAGGCCGTCAGCTGCAGGCAGGATTCTGCGGGAAATCATATCTGACCCCCAAAAGCGATTTCGGTGATGAAATGACCCTGGAAGGTCCTATGTGGTTGCCGCCGTACATGGAGCATTATCTGGAACAGATGGATGTATGTCCCACATTGGTTACCGCAATTATCTATCAGAATGGCTATGAGACAGATTCGTCGGCCGGTTGCTATGATGGTGTCTGTGGGACTACTGGATTCACGGAGGAGATGTATACCATCGTAGCAGCGGATCTGGCTAATCAACTCGAAAAGGATAGCAGCGATCACCTTACTGAAGCGGAGAAGCAGGAAATGATAGCGACGCTCCGTTCTTTAGGGTTCGGCTCTCTGCAGGAGCAGAAAGATGATGACTTCATCGGGAAGTTGAGTCCGTTGGTTTCTGGTAAGTACATTGAAAAGGAATTACTGCCCAACTGCAAAAACAGTCAATATCCAGTAGAGTGCATAATAGGCAAGCACACCTGCGGCACCTGCTATGCGCATGAGGTGGAATCATCGTGCGGTAGCCGTCATTACTATTGTTCTGAGTCATTTATCCCGGGTGCAATATCGTATGCATACGCGTTCGAGAAGGAGTGGGGTACTGATGAAGAGAAAAAGTGAGTGTATCCTATTCGTGATGGTCATTTTGTTGCTGACCTCCTGCATGCCGACTGGCCCGGCAATCAGCAAGCAGTCCGATGAGGAGTACCAAAAAGGTGTAAGGGAGCTGACATATTTTTTTCATGCCGATGCACCACCGGTTGAAGTATTGCAGCGATCGGATGATTCCGCTGTCGTCATCCTAGAGAACAGAGGCGCAGCAGATATAGATAGTGGCATCATTTCCCTGATTACGGAGGAGCCATTTGTCAAAGTGATGGGGCCGACCAAGCGTCGTTTCGAGACAGAAGGGCGTACAGCAGGAAACCCTGAGGGCGGGATGGAGCAGATGCGTTTCGATCTGGAGATCGGACACCTTCCGCAGCAGCGCGCCCGATACGACACAGAGATACTGGCAAATGTCTGTTATGATTACGCCTCCGAGATGAATGAAGAGGTCTGCATAGATCCGGACCCTTACGGAGATCTGGGCAAGACGGAAGAAGATAGGGTGTGTGCGCTCAAGGACCTCACATCATCAGGCCAAGGTGGCCCTATTGCTATAGACCGGGTGAAAGTACGGATGAACGCAGATGGAAGCGGCCGCATAAAACCTTCCTTCACTATCCACATCCGCAATAAGGGGAAAGGCACAGTGGTAGAGCACAGCAGGTTAACGGATTTGTGTTCGGGAGGAGCGATCCGTCAGGAAGATTTCAACCAGATATCATTGTACGCCACCCTGCGTGATCATCCTCTGGTGTGTGATATGGATACCTTGCAGCTTTTCAAGGGTGAAGCGACCGTCCGGTGCCGTGATGAGGTGGGCGTCGATGCAAGTCTTGGCCCGTTCATCGCGCCACTGCATATACGGCTCACCTATGGATACTCAGATACGATTTCCCGCAAGGTGACTATCATCCGATGAAGCTTTTTGTAGCGACAAAGGCGTTGATACGCCGGCCCGACGGCAAGGTGTTGCTGCTTCGTGAAGCAGACGGATATGTGGTGGGAACCAACGCAGGCAAGTACGATGTGCCAGGGGGACGCCTGGAAGAAGGGGAGCAGCCCCTGCACTGTCTTCTGCGGGAGATAAGAGAAGAGACTGCACTTCATGTGTCAGTGGAAGCTCCGTTCTATGTGGGAGATTTCCGTCCGGTGGTAGACGGGGAGCAGTGGCAGATTGTGCCAATCTATTTTGCATGTGAGGCAGCCGCATCTGAACAAGTCGATCTGGGCCCTGATCATGATGACTACGTGTGGATTGATGCTGCATCCTCTGCCGAGTACGATTTGGTTCCGGGGCTGCAAGAAGTGTTTGTCGCGTATCAATCCAGAAACTCCCGCTCATAGCTCCCTAGTAGTTTCACATCAACAATAGTCTCAAGGAAGGTAAGAGCGTCGCGGATATCTGATGCCTCCTGATTTCCATCAATCTCGATGAAAAAGTGATAGTTCCCCATCTTCTCTCCTGTGGGGATCGATTCGATCTTGCTCATATTGATATTCTTGATCTTAAAAACAGCCAATATCTCGAACAGCAATCCTGGGCGGTCCTCATGGGTGGTAATGAACATGCTGGTGTGACTGCCTTTCTGTGAAAGAGTGTCTTTGGAGATGTAGAGGAAGGCAGTCGTGTTTCCGGCAGTATATTTCATGTGCTCTTCCTGTACATCCAGATCCAGGGACAAAGCAGCGTCCTTGCTGCCGATAGCTGCAACAGTAGGGTCGCCCCGGGGGATATGTGCATAGCCTCAGATGTGCTGTTGGTAGAGGATATGGGAAAGCCCATGGATGCTAATTTTTTCGTACATTGTCCAAGCGCCTGTGGGTGCAAACAGATTTGTGCGAATCCGTTTCCTTGAGCTGCAAGGCAATGGTGGATCGCAACATCGTAGGTCCTGAGGATCGTCAGGTGATTGTCATACAGCGCCTGCATAGTCTCCCGGACAGTGCCGTGCAGCATATTCTCGAAAGGAATGATGCCAATATCACTTTTTTCAGGCAAGTGTAGATAGAGGTGGTCGAGTTCTTGAGGATTATCTGCTCGTCAACGGAGATACGCCGGGCTGCCGAATCACTGTAGCTGAGTTGAGGGCTTAGGGTATATGGTGGCATGTGAGGTTGTTATCCACGGTCTATGAAGCGATTGTGGTGGAAAAAGTGTTTCAGAGCAGAAGATATTTATTGATGGAAAGAAGATAACATTCATGCAATCTCTCGATAGCATACGTGAGGAAATTGACCAGATAGATCAGCAGATTCTCAACCTGGTGTCCCAGAGACTCGCATATATGCCAGCAGTCGCAGAATACAAGAGAAAAAAGGGGTTACAGACGCGGGATACTGGCAGGGAAAAGGAAATGATGGTCAGAAGGAAGCAGATGGCAGCTGATCTTAGCGTCCCGCCAGAGGTAGCCGAACGGATATTCATGACGATCATTGAAGAGAGCCGGAAAGTTCAGGAAGATTGCAGAGGTATGTGAGGCGCTGGATTTTCGCATGAGGAGGGGGCAACTTGCATCCCTGTCATATTGTCCTGCCCCGAGGTAAATGAGCTAAACCTGAATCTCCGAATTCTTCTCTTATGGCAGTACCGCAGCCAAGAATCTGCTCTTCATCCCTCATAATCACAACTTTTATAAACAGGACAAGATTCCCGCACCGTATCGACCATGTCTGGGCGGATATACAGGCCGCTTAGATCGTGAATCGTCCAAGAATGGATGGCATGGGAGAAGAACCACAGCATGTGCGCTCTTTCTTCCAGGAATATGTGATGAAGATATGGCAGAAAAAGAACAATTACGATATTTGGTCAGGGTCGCAAGCACAGACCTGCCAGGTGAAAAACCTATCGTCCACGCGATGACCAAGATTAAAGGTGTTGGTGAGGCGTATGCCCGCGCAGTCCTTTCGGTCGCCAAGGTGGATCCGCAGGCGAGAGCAGGACTCCTGGATGATGCGCAGGTTAAGAAGATCGAGGAAGTGTTGCTTAACCCGGACAAGAATGATTTTCCTACCTGGTTCCTGAACCATCAGAAAGATTATGAGAGTGGAGAAGACAAGCATCTGCTGAATGCAGATATCGACTTTACTCAGGACAACGATATCAAGCGTCTCTCGAAGACTAAGTCATATCGAGGACTGCGGCATGCATGGCGTCTGCCACTACGCGGACAGCGCACGAAGTCGAACTTCAGGCGTACTAAGTCCAAGTCTGCTGCAGCAGGTAAGAAGGGACGTAAGAAAACGCAGTGATGAGAGATGGGAGATCCGCGAAGAGCACGTAAGAAATTCGTCACGCCGATGCATCCATGGCAGAAGGCGCGGCTTGAGGAAGAGGTAGAGCTTAAGAAAGAGTATGGCCTCAAGAACAAGCGAGAAGTATGGAAGGAGTTATCTCTTCTCAATAAGTTTATTGATAATTATAAGAAAACCACAGTGACTGAGCAAGCGCAGAAGGAGAAGCAGACAATTGTGGATAAGATGGTGCGTTATGGTATCATCAAGCCGGATGCCACTCCTGATGATGTGTTGGGACTTTCTGTCCGCGCGATCCTGGAGCGACGACTCCAGACGCTTCTGGTACGAAAGAATCTGGCACGTTCCATGAAGCAGGCACGTCAGTTCATTGTGCATAGACATATCGCGATAGGAGATAAGGTGCTGACATCACCTTCCTATAAAGTGAGTGTCGATGAACAGAGCAGGATCCAGTTCATAGGACGTTCACCGCTTTTCGATGAGGCTCACCCGGAGCGAAAAACTCCTGAGCAGGAAGAGCTTGCAAAGATAAAGGAAGAGGCTGAAGCTGCAAAGGCACCGAAGGAAGAGAAGCCAGAGGAAAAACCTGAAGAGCAGTCTGACGAAGGTCCGGTGGAAATCCCTGATGTGGAAGAATCTGCAGAAGAGGACTCGCAGGAGACAGAGAAATCTGTGGATGAGGCAGAGACAAAAGATGCTTCCGGGAAAAAGGAGGAATCTGAGCCGACAAAGGAAGAGCCAGAGACAAAAGAGTCTTCCGAGGATAAGAGCTGAAAGGTGATTATGTATGGCAAAAGAAGAAAACAAGAAAACCGAAAAGCCCTCCACGGAAACACAGAAGCCAAAGCCTCGTCCGAGGAGTATCCGTTGGGGAGTTGCGCATATTTTCGCCTCCTATAACAATACCATTATCCATCTGACTGATATCACAGGGATGGAGACTATTGCAGTGACATCTGGTGGTCAGGTCGTCAAGTCTGATCGTATGGAGTCTTCACCGACCGCAGCAATGGGAGCTGCAAAGAAGGCGGCTGAGATCGCGCTGGAGCGTGGAATCAATGCGCTTCATGTCAAGATAAAAGCTCCAGGAGGCCATAACGGTCCAATGACCCCAGGTCCAGGAGCGCAGGCAGCAGTGCGCGCATTGTCGCGCATGGGGATCCGTATAGGAATCATCGAGGACATCACTCCTATCCCGCACGATTCGTGCAGGAAGAAGGGAGGAAAGCGCGGACGACGTGTCTAGAGGCGAACAACTATGGATATTGCAAAACAGGACATTTCAAAGGATAACCTGACGATATCGTTTACTGCAAAGGATGTACCTGTTGCGTACCTCAATGCATTGCGTCGGGCCATCGTCGATTATGTGCCAACACTGGCAATCGAAGATGTAGAGTTCCGGCAGAACAGTTCCGTCCTGTATGATGAAATAGTGGCGCATCGTCTGGGTTTGACGCCGATTGTGACTGAGCCTGGTTCCTACACTTTCCGTGTTGAAGGCGAGTCGGGGATTGGCAGCGAGCTTAAGTTGGCACTCAAGGCAGAAGGACCCGGCATGGTCTATGCTGAACAGATGGAGTCGAAAGACCCGAAAGCAAAACCAGTGCATGGCAAGATGCCTGTGACCAAGCTCCTGAAGGGACAGGAATTGGACATAGAGGCTACTGCCATTCTTGGTCGTGGTATCGAGCATGCCAAATGGAGCCCCGGTATCATGTATTATGAGTATGGTGCAGAAGTCTCGGTCAATAATGACGCTGAAGACCTTTCCAAGCACATCGAGAGATTCCCATCAGAAGTTGTCAGTGATGGGAAGATAGATAAGAAGAAAATTGTCGATCTGGGACTTGTGGATGCCTGTGAGGGCGTCTATGAGGAAGCTGTCCAGGTTACCTATGACCCTAAGTTGCTGCATGTAACGGTGGAATCATGGGGACAGCTGTCAGCAGTCGATATGGTAAAGGAAGGTATTAAGTATTTGGAGGAGGCATTGGACGATCTGGCTGAAGCTGCAAAGGCCCTAAAATAAGCGGGGGTGCCGGAGTGGTCAAACGGGCTAGGTTGAGGGCCTAGTGGCTTAGTGCCTGCGCGGGTTCAAACCCCGTCTCCCGCATGATTGGAGGAACAGTATATGAACAACAAGCATTATCAAGCAAAGGCGCGGATAAGCGCTCTTCGAAAGGCTGCAACAGCAGATGGTGCAGCTGTCTGGAAGCGGCTTGCTGATGAACTGTCACGTTCGACACGCGCGATGCGCGCCGTCAATGTGGCGCATCTTGCCAAGCATGCTGACAAGGACCGCACTCTGGTCGTTCCTGGGAAAGTCCTTGGGACTGGTGTGATGACCGCACCGGTCACTGTATGTGCATTCTCATTTTCGGATGCAGCGCAGGAGAAGATCAAGGCAGCAAAGGGCAAGACTATGACGGTCGAGGAACTCCTCAAGAAGAATCCTGAGGGGAAGAATATCAAGATTATAGGGTAAGCACAATGATTATCGATGCAAAGGACAAGATTGTTGGCCGTTTCGCCACCGTTGCTGCAAAGCGCGCGATGGAGGGAGAAGAGGTCTCTGTTATCAATTGCGAGGAGGCGGTTGTCTCTGGTAGCAAGGACGAGGTCTTTGCCCGTTTCAGACAGAGGCGTGAGCGGACCGTACCACTGAAAGGACCATATTTCCCGCGGCAATCCGATAGGATCGTGAAGCGAATGATCCGCGGGATGCTCCCGTACAAGACTCCGCGTGGCCGCGACGCATTGGCAAAGGTCAAGTGCTACTGTGGTGTTCCAGAGGAGCTGAAGGATGCAAAGACGGAAACTATTCAAGGTGCAGACATTGGCAAGCTGCCAAGTATCCGGTTTGTGCCGATCAGAAAGATCAGTGAATTTTTAGGGGGAGTACGATGAGCAAGGTAATTCAATCATCAGGATCAAGGAAGCGAGCTATCGCTCGTGCTACAGTAAAATCCGGCAAGGGTACCGTGCGTATTAATCACGTGCCTCTGGAGAATGTCACACCGCGGTATGCGCAGCTCAGGATTATGGAGCCGCTCATGCTTGCTGGTGATGCAGCAAAGAAGCTGGACGTCAATGTTACTGTTGAAGGTGGCGGTGTTACCAGTCAGGCAGATGCAGTGCGTCTTGCTATTGCGCGCGGTCTTGTTGAGTATACAGGTGACGACGGTCTGCGTAACGCATATCTGCAGTATGACAGGCAATTGCTTGTAGCTGACGTGCGTGTAAAGGAGTCGTCTAAGCCTAATTGTCAGGGAAAAGCACGCGCAAGGCGTCAGAAGTCGTATCGATAGAGGTGGAAAAAAAATGATAATACCCATCCGATGTAAAAGTTGTGGAAAGCCGATCGGGCATCTTCATGAAGAGTATCTGGAGAAGTCCCGGAAAGAAGATCCAGCAAAGGTTATGGACCAACTCGGATTGAAGCGGTATTGTTGTCGATCCCATTTCATCGGATATGCAAATTTGATCGAAACAACTGCTCAGTTCAAAAAGTTCTGAGCTATTTTTCTCTCTCTTATTTCATTTCTCTATTTCCATTCTGTGTGGCCAAAAGAGATAAGAAGGTCGATATCGATCGTCTCCAGTCGCGCAGGGGTGTCACAGGCACCGAAGTTGGAGCCCCCCCAGATGAAGAACTGGCATCGAGGATATTCAGTACGCAACTGAGTGATGATAGATTCTGCCTCAGGCTTGAGCCCATCAGGTAATTGGATGCAGACCTTTTCGGGATTTGTAGCATCTATCTTTTTACTGATAGTCTCCATATCGATATCATAGTGCATAGGTCTAAGAATGCCTCGGTTCTTTAAAAAAGTAGAGGGTAGATGCACAAGGGTCGCCGGCTGTTCAGCGGAATCAATATAAAGTACCCTGTGCCAGAAGAGACCGGGGAAAAGAGGGATGGAAAAAAGAGGTCAGGTCAGTCTTGAGTATCTTATGATTGTCGGATTCGTCATAGCTGTTCTTATCCCGACCTCAATTCTTGCCTACAATGATTTCAAGGAGAAAGAAGATATAATACGGGTCAGGCAGGCCGAACAGGCAGCCTATGCCATCGTCAAGGAGGCAGAGTCTGTCTATTATCTGGGGCCTCCATCGATCAGTACCATGGAGGTCTATCTGCCGGATCAGATATTTGATATCTACGTTGCAAACTACGATTTCACCATACGCGTGCATACAAAGCATGGCATAGAGGATGTATCCGTTCCATCGAAGGTCAATATCACCGGTATGCTTTCTGAGACACAAGGGGTCCATAGGGTGCGGTTATCAGCACAAGGGGCGTATGTAGAGGTTATAGGATGAAAGCGCAGGTCACCATGGAGTTTGTTGCATTCATTGGCATCACTGTGGTACTTTTCAGTGGGATCGCACTGGCCGCGTATGCGTACAAGACCGATGTTATGCAACAGCAAAAAACGGACGAACTGGAAAACTTCGCAAAGACTGTGCAGAAAGAGATATTTCTGGCATCGACTCTTCATGAAGGGTATCAGCGTGTAGTATTGTTGCCAGAAAAAATACAACAGGAATCTTATTCTATCTCCATCTTGAATGATAATTTGTACGTGCAACAGGATGGTTATGAGGTCATCCTGCCTCTCCCGGACGTAGACGGAGGTATAAGTGGGTCGCAGTTCACTGTAGAAGTGTCCGATGGGCGTGTGGTGATTTCATGAAGGCGGGCCAGATATGGTACCTCGATTTCTTCGCAGCCATTATTGTTTTTATAGTACTCAGCGGGATTTTTGCGCAGTATATCATGCAGGATATGGGCGGGCAAGAGTCTATTCCCCGTCTCACATCAGAGGCAGCCCGGGTAAGTGAAGCATTGATGGGGGAAGGATATCCACACAATTGGACTGCAGCGACGGTGAACCAGATAGGGATCACAGGAGGGGACTGGCGCGTGAATCAGACCAAGATTGAGCAGATGTATTCCTTATCGGCCAGGGAATTCAGGATGGGACTGGGCACTTCAGAGAATGTATATGTGGAAATGTATAACGGGACAGATCTGGTCCCGTTCAGTGGAAAAAATTATGCGGGCGACAAGCCCTCCACACAAGCAGATACTCAAGGGGCGATTGTGCGTCATCTGATCTATCATGGTGATATTGTCCAATTACAGGTGATCGCATGGGAATGAATCGCAGGGGAGTGTGCTACATATTCGACGCGCTCATTTTTGCTACCCTGCTCATGGCAGCCATTTTCCTGATCCCACCCCAGGCACGTACAGCATATACATCCCAGAGCAGGACTGCATTCATATCCAAAGACATCATTGGTGTACTGGAGAATCTGAAGGTGTCGGAACTGGATAATCCCTGGGTTGACCAGAAGATAGCTGATGGAAGTATTACGGATCCGAATATGTCCTTGATGCTACAGATTGGAGAATTATGGGCAAAAGATGAGATCCTTCTGGCTAATAACCTGACTAATCATACTATCTCATCGCTTATACCTGATGAACTGGGAAGCGGCATCTGGATAGATGGACAGCTGGTGTTTGCTTCAGGTGATCCCGAAAAGACGCACCAAACTTCAGGATGGAGGATTGTCTCGGGGATGGAGAAAGCAAAACCCATACAAGGGTATGTGGCTAATGCGCATGCTCTGGATGTCAAGGTGAATAGTACTCGGGTCATCAGCATAAGTCCTCAAGGCGCCGGGTGGGATTCCGGGTATGTAGAGATTACCAAGTACTTCAATCTGAGTAATATGACTATTCTTAGTGCGTTGCTTCATATGGCGGTGCATGCCGATCCCCAGGATAGCGATATATGGATAGACTTCAATGATGGGTTATGTCATCTGGTACGCAGTGACTTTTCCTGGGAGAACGGGAACAGTGACGGGAACAAAGCAAGTCGCAGAGTGGATGGATGTGTGCAGGAAGGGCTCAATAAACTCGTTTTGCATCTGCGTAATGACTGGTACAACGCACACACACATCCTGGTATGCGTCTCATGGTCAATTACAGCACTGATGTCAGTCTGGAAGCACAGTCTGTGGATGTATCACGCAGGTTCTATTTTGATGATATTCTTAGTATAGAACAGAACAACGATAAATGCGGTGTCTGGTCAATGATGCCATTCTATATCCCTGACGGAGCAACCGATATTGAGTCACGGGTCCAGATTGTGGCAAGGAATGTCCGTGATTATACCGGCAACTATGGATTCTCTTCATGGGACGGCACATGGAGAAAAAGGCGGGATTACGACTATACATTCTTCATGAATACCGGACTTCTTGACTCTGACGCATCGCCTCCCAATAATCCCGTCTACACTTATGACTCAGCATTCATCAACCCCCACCTCGTGGCAGGGACAAATATTATCACTGTATTCTTCAATAATTATGCAGATAAGGTATGGGGGAAGAATTGGAATCAGTTGTACAGCGACCAGATCAATGATCCAGAAGGGTCATCATATGTTGAAATAAATTACACCCTTCCGATGGTCATGCCCTATGGCATGATCGACATTACCACCATCAAGGAGTTCGGCGGCTCAGATGACCACGACAAGATAGTCTCATTCCAGTACCCGGCCGAGGCAGAAGAGAAGGGTGATGTGTATATGCATTTATCACAGATCAGATCAGATGAGGTCACGACCTGGGCCGATCCGAGCCTTCCCATCACTACACAAGTATTTAGATCGCCTGCTAAGCGTGCCGTGCCTACCACCACATATATAGACCCCTCGCATTTCGATATCTCTCCAGTGGCGACCAATTATATCAGGGTACGTGATGATGGGAGCGGCAATGACATCACCAGTGACTCATCTTTGGAGGTCCATTTCTATATACCATCCTTTGTCGGATATGGCGAGGTATTTGCCACTCAGGCAGACGCTGAAGCGGATGCGATGGCACGACTGGATTCCGTGATGGGGGGATATTTGTCAGCAGGTTCCATAGTGACACAATTCAATACTATCACCAGGGTGCCCAGCCTATGGGGCCCAGCAACAATAGAGGTGAGGGTATGGGATTGAAGGGGAAGCGAGCTATGTTCTTCACTTTCACTGCTCTTGTATTCATCTCTCTCCTTCTCTTTGTCAAGATACCGCGGACTAGCCGGTATACCTACCAGGAACAGCAGGCAGTGATTAACCGTATCCAGGCAATAGATAGCTTCATAGAGAATATCAAGAAGGATGCTGATATCGCTATGCACACCGCAGGATTCCGTAGCCTTATCGGAATGATACAGAAAATCCAGGAAACAGGATTGTACATACCGTCTGTGCAAAGTAGAGGTAACGAGATGATGAAAGAGGGTACATATGGAGGGGATCCCATATTCGTCATGGCCAATAACACACTGCATAACTGGATAGAGAAGATGGGGCTCCAGGCAGAGCGTCTGGGTGTGGATCTCAATATTACAATAGGTGATATTGCATTTTTTCACACAGATCCTTGGGAAGTATCGCTGGCAACCAATATGACTTTCTATCTCAATGACACGCGTAACCTGGCAGAATGGAATTTTACTGCCGAAATTGAGTCAGCGATACCGATCGAAGGTTATCTGGACCCTGTATACATCATAGGAACCGGAAATCTGATTATCCGCACAATAAACATCTCACCCTACGCAGGAAATTTCTCGAATGCTTCGGTCCTCAATCTGCGTAGTCATATGCAGCAAGGTCTGTACTTATCATATTCAGAAGCCCCTAATTATCTGATGCGTCTCGAAGGTGATCTGACTGCTGCAGGCGATGACACCGGTATCGAAAGCCTCGTGTACAAGGACGATCTGGCTGCTCATCTACCGATCGATGAGCACAAGACCAATATCGATCACATCTATTTCAGCTCTGATGATCCAGTGGCGTATCATGTTGGTGGCATGGCTACATCCTTTGCCTTGGATAACCAGACAAACGGTAATGTATCCCGTCATGAGCTTTACAACGTCACCGGGCGCATCATCTGAAGCATTATCGACAAGAAAAAGTATATAAAGTTGCAGAGGCGGATGAGCTATATGCCCAAAAAGAAGCACATACAGACAAGTGTCGACAAACTGGTTTCTATCGTGAATGAGTACGAGCGGATCTCGTTCAAGAAAGCTGCCAAGAAACTGGCCCTGCCAGTCTCGACAATAGAGGAATGGGCGCATTTTCTGGAAGAGGAGGACGTTCTTGAGATAGATTACAAGCTTGCGACCCCCTTCCTGGTCAAGAAACAGATGACTCAGGCGCAGAAGGAAGAGAAGGTCAAGGAGTTTACGCGGGAGCGCGCTCTCTTCAATAAGAAAGTGGAAGCAGCAACAAGCTATTTCAATGAACTGGATAAGAAGATACAGTCTGTGGCATCCTTGTTCAGCGACATCGACGGCAGTCTTGGCGGCAAGCTCGACAAGATTGAAGAGGAAGTCAGGGAGCTGGAGAAAGCTGAAGAGGAGAAGGAGCGTCTTGATAAGCAGATCATTGAGGCAAAGGAGCGAAGCCTCAAAAGGATACAGGAGATAGAAAAGCACATCGAGGAGGAGAAGAAGAGCTATGAAAAATCATTCGTCTCGGCCCGCGCAGAACTGAAGAACGATCAGGATTTGCTGCAGAAGAGCAAGGGTTTCCTCGATACAGTGAAAAAGCAGGAGTCTGAATTGCAGAAGCGCCTTAAGGAGGTCGAGAAGATGAGTACTCAGATTCAGGAGGAGGTCGATGTACGGACCAAGATGCTCGGAGAGGCAGAAGAGCATATCCTCGGGGTACAGAAGAAACACGACGTGCTCAAGTCTGAACTGGAATCCGAGCACGAAAGTCTCAAACGCATGGTCAAGCAGAATGAGGAGCAGGAAAGGGTTATTGCAGACATCCAGAAATCGATCTTCAAGAAAATGGCTATGGAGGAGAAGAAGCTCACGGAGAAAGAGAGGGAGATTAAGAATCTTCCCAAGCATTTCCAGCATATGTTCGATCGTCGCAAAGAGATACAGGATCTTCTCCAGGATGTCAATCATGAAGAGGTAGAGCTCAAGCATGAAGTGGAGAATCTCCGGAAGCGGGCCAAGATACTGGAGGCATCGATCGGGAAGAAAGATTTCGAGAAGGAGATGCAGAAGATCAATAATAAGATCGATGAAATTACGGCCAAGCGTTCATTCTTCAAGGAGAAGGTGGGGCAACTCATTAAACTATTGCAATTTAAGACGGATTAAAAAAGAGGGGGCTTGCGGGCTCGATAGGGGCAGATGGCAAAAAAGAGGAAGACAGTAAAAAAGACTATAGCTAAGAAACAGAAAGTCACCAAGGAGAACGTAGATTTTTCCTCATCACTCGGCAATCTTCAGGACGGGCAACAAACAGTAGAAGTCATTGATGATTATACCGTCGAATGTAGGGATATTCCGCTCGATGTCAAGATCTACAAGAAAGAGGATGCATATGTTCCCAGCTATGATGTCTTCGTGCCAAGCATAGGCGCACATACACGACTGATCCTGGAAAAGATTCGCCAGGAACTGATCACTTCTGTCAATCTTGGTATGGTCGATATCAGCGATATGCAGAACCAGCAGCAGCAGATGGAGGAGGCTTTCCAGAAAAGTATAGAAGCCCTTGTACGTAAGTATTTCCCTTCCGGGCAGGAAGAGGATCTCAAGTTCTTCATGTCATATGTCATGCTAAGAAGTGTCGGGCTCGGAGAAGTGGAGATTCTGATGAGTGATGACGGGCTTGAAGAGATAGCTATCAATGGCGCCAATCAGCCGATCTGGGTCTTTCACCGTAAGCATGGATGGTTGATGACCAATATTACATTGGAGGATGAAGACAAGGTCAAGCATTTCGCCGCAACTATTGGGCGGCGCGTGGGCAGACAGATATCAGTCCTGGAACCGTTGCTCGACGTGACCATCAATGTCGGCGACCGTGTGAACGCGACACTGATGCCCATCTCGAATGAAGGCAATACGATTACTATCCGTAAGTTCGCATCAAAGCCCTGGACAATCACTGATTTCATTTCGCATAATACCATCAGCTATGAGGCAGCTGCCATGCTCTGGCAGGGTATCCAGTTCGAGCTATCCATACTGATTGCCGGAGGAACCGCTTCAGGAAAGACCAGCATGCTCAACATTCTATCCAGTTTTTTCCCCCCGACTCAACGTATACTCTCGATAGAGGACACACGAGAGGTGAAACTGCCAAAGTTCCTCCATTGGGTCCCGATGTTGACGCGTACAGCCAATACAGAAGGACGGGGCGGTGTCCCGATGCTGCGTCTTCTGCAGAACTCCCTGCGTATGCGACCTGATAGGATCATTGTCGGAGAAATCCGTAGACCGGAAGAAGCTGAAGTCCTTTTCGAAGCAATCCATACAGGACACTCCGTGTACGCGACCGTCCACGCAAACACAGCCCATGAGGCAGTCACGCGTCTGACCAATCCTCCGATCAGCGTGCCCAAGACGATGATGTCCGCGCTTTCTTTGATTGTAGTGCAATACAGGAACCGACGCACAGGCAACAGGCGTACATTCCAGATAGCTGAAATACTTGAGGAAGGCTCGGCGCATGTGCTGTATCAGTACAACGCAGACAAAGACAAGATAGTCAAATCGAACAAATCCAAGACATTCGTGCAGACAATATCCACTTTTTCAGGGTTGTCGCTCAAAGAGATCGAGGAGATGCTCAAGGACAAGGAAGAAGTCCTGCGGTATCTGGTTGATAAGAACATAAATACCGTTGAGGGCGTGGGAAAGGTGATGGCTGATTATTACACCAATCCGGAAAAGCTGAAGAAGAAGATGAGGGGCAAATGAAGCATGGTGCATCCATTCTTCCATATGATAGCCGGAAAGATTCCGCAGCTCAGCATGAGGCTTAGGCAGGCGGACAGGGATCAGGCACCGGCTGAGTTTGTCAGGCAGATATTCATGAGCACACTTTATCTCTCACTCGGCGTGGGTTTTGCCCTTTTCATGCTGTTTGATTCCTTCGGCAAGAATCCTGTTTATGCGATACTTGCAGTCCCTGTGTTTTTCGGAGTCTCATTCTTCTATTTTCTCAAACTACCTGACGTCATCATCATGCGTCGCAATAAGGAAGTAGAGAAGGAGATCATCTTTGCGGGCAAATTCCTGATTGTCGAACTGAAATCAGGAGTGCCGTTGTATCAGGCGATGAAGAATATTGCGCGTAACTATGGAGGCATAGGCGTCTATTTCAAGAGGATAACGGACGATATCGATCTGGGGACAGAGGTAGAGGAATCTCTCAATAAGGCGATCGTGATGAATCCCTCCGAAAGCTTCCGTAAAGTCATGTGGCAACTGGCAAACTCGATCCGCACGGGGTCGGATATATCTGAATCTCTGGAAAGTGTGTTGGAGCAGATCAGTCGGCGGCAGCTCATCGAAGTGGAACGTTACGGCAAGAAGCTCAACCCGATCGCTATGTTCTATCTCATGATGGCAGTCATCATACCCTCATTAGGAATGGTGATGGGGGTCGTCCTCGCATCGTTCGTGAATATACAGCTTCCTCTTTTCGCACTCCTGGGAATCGCAGGCATGTCCGCGTTCTTCCAGTTCATGTTCTATGCAATGATCAAGTCAAGCAGACCGGCAGTGGAGATGTAGTATGAAAAAGACACTTATCCAGAGGATACGGGAAAAGTTCCATAGGCCTAAGACTCTCCAGCAGTACGTGGAAGAGGCGCGTGAGGAGCAGAAGGGATCAGCGCCGTTCAAGAAGAAGGGGAAAAAAAGCAAGCCCACTGCCAAGGAGAAGCGTCTCAAGTTCGAGGATTATCTGGAGACTGCAGGGTATGGCGATCTGACTGCCCGCGCATTGCTTAAATTCATCCTGATAGCCGCGGGAATAATTCTTGCAGGCGCATATTTCGGATGGTTTGTCTCTACCTGGTCTCATGAATACGGACTGTTCTATCATACCTGGATGGCTGTGGTGTTCCTTTTGGTAGGGTATCCTGCTTCTGTGCTCACCACTGCACTCATTTTTTATGTCTACACGGACATGCGGATCACCTCCCGAAAGAACTCTATAGAGAAAGTGCTCCCTGAGTTTCTCCATCTGACTGCCGCCAATGTTAGAGCCGGGATGCCCATCGACCAGGCGCTATGGTCTGCTATCCGTCCGCGTTTCGGCATCCTGTCCAAAGAGATGGAACTTGTAGCCAAGCAGAATATGATCGGCGAAGACCTGGAAGAGGCGTTGTTGGATTTTGCCACAAAATACGATTCGAAGATGCTACGACGCAGCGTCAGCTTGATAAATGAGGGCTTGGAGGCAGGTAGCGAGATCGGGGATCTGCTGGAAAACATCGCGCTCAGCATCCAAGACATCGAGATGCGTAAGGAAAGCATGGCAGCAAACGTGACCGCTTATATCATATTTATCACTTTTTCAGTCCTTTTTGCTGCGCCGCTCCTATTTGCGGTCTCTATCCAGCTTCTACGTATAGTGCACGTAGTGGGCGAAAGTATCAGTGGAGGAGATGGTGGTAGTACAGGCATCAACATCTCGTTATCCAGCAATGCAGTCAATGAGTCGGATTTCTTCATATTCTGCCTAGTGTCCATACTTGTGACAACAGTGATGTCTGCAGTGATAATCGCGGGTATAAAGGGGCAGAAGCCTATAGAGGCTCTCAAGCATGTGCCGGTCTATAGCCTTGTGGCAATGGCAATTTTCTTTGTGGCGCAATGGTTGCTAGGTATCATGTTTGCTTCTGTGTTCTAGCTATGTGGGAAGCAAATTTAAATACAAAGAACATATGGATAACTAGAGTGATCACAATGGACTTGGGAGGCAATATTCGACTGACAGGATTCGCAGACATTGAAAATTCAGGCATGGTGGTCGTCAAAAAGGTAGGCGGTAACTATGTGCGCAGCCGGTCTGCTATGTTTGGTCAGGTGGATTCTTTG
>CAZMDB010000012.1:0-21857 GCA_964565095.1 uncultured Methanosarcinales archaeon
TCATGCTCATCTCTCTCAGAGCGGCAACAGTTTAGGCTAATGACCGCATCGCCTGAGCGATGAGCCTCAAGATCCGGCATCCCCATCCTGCGCACTGCCTCATTGATCAGCCGTACGATCGGGCGCCGGGACCGGTAATTCCTGTTCAAGTAGATTACTTGCGCTTCATCACGCTGCTCGGCAAATTCCATGATGAACCGGTTATCTGATCCGCGCCATCCGAAAATGGACTGACGAGGATCTCCCACGCAGAACAATCGGCTTGGGCAGAGTAATTCAAGCAACTCGACCTGCAAAGCATTGACATCCTGGTATTCGTCGACAAGAACATGCTCATATGTAGGAAGTACCTCCGGATGCTCGCGCAGGAAGGTCACAGCATCGAGGATCTGATCATCGAAATCCCTCAATCCTTCCTTCTCCATGTAAGTATCGATATAATCACATACTGAAAGGATCATTGCTGCCTCTTTCGGTGGATCAGCAAGTCCTCCACGAGCTTTGCGGTAGTTTCTTACGAAGAAACAGTCGTTGAGAAAAATATGTGCAAGCTCCTCATCGGATTTGGATCTGCGCTGAGCTGCTGTGAAGTACTGCTTAATGGCACCTTCCATATCCATGCCCACCGCCTGCACAGCTCTACGCATCATATTCATTTTATCCTTGAAACAGACTACCCGCATCTGCCTACCATAGATACGCTCTCCATGCTGGCGCAATAATTTCTCACAAAAGCTGTTGAAAGTCTCCACACGGACGCTGCCAAGATACCCACATTTGTCCAGGCGTGCCCTCATCTGCATCCGAGCCTTGCGAGTGAATGTAATCGCCAGCATCTTTTCTGGATCAGCACGACCTGTCCGAACCAGGATGCGTATACGATTGGTCAGCACAGTAGTCTTGCCGGAGCCAGCTCCAGCGATGCACAGAATGGATGGCGCATCGGCAATAATGGCCTTCTTCTGCTCATCATTGAAAGGGGCCAGCAGCTCTCCGTATTCTTTGAATCGTTCCCGATCCTCGGAAGTGATCGCAGAGATCTGTGGACCCACTTGCAACTCCTTTCCGGGAGACTCCATCTCTTGCTTGCCTGCCTGAGTCAAGGCAAACACCGGATATCCATTCGTATCCTTGCGCTCTATGTGCCCCGCCTGGCGCAAACGCCCGATAAGCCCCACAAGCTCCTCATCCTGATATGCAAGGGATCCGAAAGAAGGATATTGATCAAGATTGTTCCGTTTTACAGAGGCGACAGTACGACCCTGCAGGTACGCGACAAGAAGTTTCGTGCCGACACCGAATGGAAGATCAGAGAGTGCACGCAGTACCCGTACATGATCGGGTACAGGTGGGTTCTTGACCTTCAGGCTACCATCAGGATTGAACTGCATGTCCCTCTGGCACTTCTGTCGGCTTTTAAATTTGATTAGCCTTCACCCTAAGCATAGGAGATGAGCGCCTGATAAGCATCCTCAAGATTCTTACCGAATGCGACAAGCCCCTCCTTGTGCCCGCCTAAGACTGCCACCTTTCGCTCGGAAAACGAGGTTTGCCTGTAGAGACGCTGTACCTCCCGGGCTATCTCCGGCGTTCCGTAAGCTGCAGACTCAGAAGTAGTCGGAAGGCGACCCTTGTACTTCTTCCACATCTCCAGAGAATGCACATGTATTACCGCACCAATCTCTCTGCTGCACTCATACAAAGCGGCATGCGTCATTGTCTCTGAAGAAGCCGGGATCGCCCCGGTGCACTGCACCTGGTTCCTCTCAATGTCGAACGAAGTCACTTTGCTGTAATGCTTTGCGGACAGATGTGCATGATTTCCAGTAGTCGAACCGGTAATAATCAGATTCCCGTCCTTCCTGATGCTTATATTCCCATAGCCCACTTTATTGGAGTAGGCGCCTATGAGAGAACGGTCATAAAGTTTCTGGCGATACAAGTCTAGCTCTTTGATCACCGAATGAGATAACGCTTTGGATTTGCGGAATCTGCAGGTAAATTTCGTATACCCTTCTTCAGTCACCTGTCGAAGATTCTCTTTATCCATGACATCATAGAGTTCTGCAATCTTCCTGATCCGATAATCAGGTTTCCGATAGTCCTCCTTGATGCGCTCCTGTTTGAGGTCCTTACTGAGAAGCACTGTCCTTATGCGTACGAAGTTAGCCCCTTCGATGTCAGCAACAGTATTGTCCCCTACCATCAACGCATCTTCAGGGGCCACGCCGAGTTTATTGAGCGCCAGAAGGAACATGATCGAATGCGGCTTCTCGCTTCCTGCCTCCTCCGAAGTCACCAGCACATCTATATATCGGCTTATCCTGAGCCGCATCAGCTTACGTAACTGGATATGGGTCGTCAGATCCGATACCACAGCAGTCTTTATCCCGTTCTTACGGCAGTACTTGAGGAAATCCACTACCCCTGGCCGCAGTTGCATCTCCCTGAGCGAAGTCTGCCAATATACCTCATCAAGCTTGAGGATTAGTGATGGCTCGATAGTACCTTCAGCCTTCTCCATCATGCGCTGAAAGTAAAGGGTCCGATTGTGTGCAGATGCGGTACCAGCCAATTCCCGGTGGATCTCTTCGCGGCTCGATCTATACAGCTGCACGAAACGCTTGTACGTCATTGGCACAATGCTGCGCAACGTGTGCCATGAAGCCTTGAGTGCTTTTTTATGCACAGGCCCATACGGATACAAGGTATCATCGAGATCAAAGAGAATCGCTTTTATGGCCATAAGCATCTTTGTCCAGACAGTATTTTAAATAGATGTCGGTAGAATCAGTGTCTTCGAATACAGATACCTGACACCACTATTCGAAGAGGAGCTACCTCCTACCAGGAAACACGTGTGGATTTCCAGAATACAACAATACAATTAAAGGAACACCTACCATACCATGGATGACGAATATGACAATGCGACTCTATACTGCACCAATGAATCTGGTAGGAAACTATCTCTATCGGCACCTCCTGCTGTCGTGCGGAGCAGATTTCTGCATGTCCGAGCTTATCCGGATGGACGATCTGGAGTCTGAACAAGCCAAAGGAAAATGCATGATGCTTCCAGAAGACGCAGAGAAAACAATCATACAGGTGGGAGCATCATCTGTCAATCAGATCGATGCGGCATGGCAATGCTTCCAGTCTGCTCCGGAAATCAACCTGAACATGTGTTGCCCGCATTCAACCTTCATCAAGAAAAGGACCTGTGGAGGTATTCTCACTGACCTGGACCGCATGAAGATGTTATGCCAACACCACGCCCGCAGGCAATCCCTTGCAGGTAACCCAATTGAAGCAAGTGTCAAACTAAGACTGGGACCCTCTCTGCACGACATCAGGATCCATGATTACCTACGTATCTGCAATGAAAGCGGCATCAAAAAAGTGTACATCCACGCTCGTACACTCCGCCATCCATATACGAAACCGGCAATCTATGAACCGCTGCAGCAAATCCAGTCTCTTTTCCCCCGAATGGATCTTATCATTTCTGGAGATATCGACTCTTATGATGCTGCGCGGCGCATAGCCTCGATTACCGGATGTAACTCCGTGATGATCGGACGGGCGGCACTGGTCAACCCCTCGGTCTTCTCACAGATCCGCACTCGCATTCCTGCGCGCTCACCGCAATATTCGCCCATCCGCAACGATGCCGGACGCACGGATAACGGAAATTTTGGTGTTGACCGGCAAGAAATCATCCACAGATTCTGCAAACTGCTGCTTTGTCACGAACCGCGTCCTGATCTGGTCCGCACCAATCTCTGCAAGCTTTTGAGAGGAGTACCTGGCAACACGGAGATCCTCCGCCATATAAACTATGCAAAGAACACGCCTGGCATGGTCGTAGCGGTCATCACGGCACTGGACAGATACGCTAAGATGGTATTTAAATAAAGCACGCCTGCCTACCTCCATGACCTACCTCACCTGGAACTCTTACCGGATCGCCTCAGCATGGAACCGCAATACTTACGGAAAAGCGTACAGGATACACAGGATGCATCTGCTGATGCCGCTTGCCATCCTGTGCCTGCTGACACCTTGCACGAATTGGCTGATACCGCTGCTTATTCGCTCAATACCTCGCAGGATTCTTATCCGTAGATGAATCGGCGCCATGCTACTGCACAATACAGCTGTTCAGCACATTTCTGCAATATTTTCAAACATAACCGGATTCAGTCCCTCCATGCTCAGCCTCCCGCGATTATGGCGTTAAGAGTCTCCTGAACAGCTGGATTCTAACGCACAGAAGATGGTCGATTGGACCAATGGGTACCTGACCTTAGTACCTTACACTGACTAGATGATGCGCACACTGTATCTTGAAGAATCTGTTGATGACATGCTGACCAAGCAGGAATTGCCGTACTACGCTTGCTGCCCTCACCTGCGCATGCTTATTGCCACAGCCTTTTCAGAATCCGGTCATGATGCCAAGAATGCAGACTGTACTGTTCCCAATTAGTGACAGGCACGACCTGCACTCAGAGGCATATGTCCAACTAGAAGGGCAGACCTACACAGTCAGGATCAACGGCAGGAGAGAAGCGACTCTCGCGGTTGACGGATTAGCAGGTTTTCCCTGACCGAACAAGTGAGATCCTGCCACATGGACCGATCGCTAAGTCTCCAGCAACATCTGCTGGGTGGCCACGATCAGAGAATCGCTCAACTGCTAGTCGGGCATCGCGCTTTCCTGCAGCGTTATCAGCAGCAGCCTGATTTCCCGCCTACCCGACCAATCAGACAGTACATCAGCCATATATGATATCTGCAACCTACGCCGGACAAAAGATTCAACCTCCCCGACCTGCGGTACATAGCCCCACCAACTTCGCAATAGCTAGTACATGCCCCTCCAAAGCCTCTTCCATATCAACGCTTGTCGCCTCTTGCAAAAGTCCCTGGGTAGTGTCTAAAGCGAAGGCCCGGAACACATAATGATGTATCCCGGACGGAGGACATGGCCCACCATGCTTGTTATGACCCCAGCTGTTTTCCCCATGGATAGCATCTTCCGGAGCCTTACCCTCTCCTAGGGACATATCTGGAGGTATGTTGAAAATGACCCAATGATCCCAGCCCCCCACTGGTGCATCAGGGTCATGCATAATCAGCACCAACGACTCTGCGTCTTCAGGGACATGTACAAGTTCTATGGGCGGATTCCTATCTGCTCAGCGGCATGTATGCTGCACAAGGATCTCCGCCCCATCTTCGAATGAACTTCTTATTGAAAACTCCATGCCTCACCTCTTCTCACGTATTAAAGGTTGCCATTCTCATCGTTTGATCAGGCCTTCGATTGTCCCGAATTTCCTCTTGCGTACGACAACATACAACAAGATACCCATAATCAGTGCGCCCACAACATTAAGGATAAGATCAATATTCGTATCATACAATGAAGGTTGCATGCTGAATCCGAAGATAGAATCGAGGATGAATTCGATAATCTCCCATACCGCCCCCAAGGCAACAGCAAGTCCAACGGCAAGAATGAGTATGACAATAGGGCGACCTGCGATCAGTTGACGCGAGAGGAGTGAATACAACAGCACGAAGACGGCAAGTCCCATCAGTAACCCCCCGAGAAGATGCATTACCTCATCGAACCAGACGATTGAGTCATACCATTCATACACGCCACCCATGATTATCGAGAAGAACGCAAAAACAAGAATGATGATGTAAATCCAATCAGGAAATTGTCCATCCACGAAGAGAGGAAAAAGGCTAGCTCCGAACAATAGCACGCTGACAAAGAGAAGATACCATTCGTTAGTTGAGAATGCTGAATATATACCACCTAAGGTAAGAAAAGATACGCCTATATAGAATGTTTTCTTCCAGCCTGAGATATCCCCCATCATACTCTGCAATATTTTCATCCCTTATATGCCTTACCTCTGGGGGGAAAGTCATCCGCATATTGTTGATGAAGACCAGAGTAAATCACAATCAATATAAGAGTTGAAACACTGTTACGCATATGGATATTCTTCAGCACTTCCCTCCCGAAGGCATATTTCTTACAGGCATCGAGAGCTCCGACCCATTCGTGGATGGCGTGCGCAGGAACCAACTGCAGGAAGCTCATGACTTCTACTGCAATTATCGACAGAGGCTGAAACTGATAAGAGATCTCGGCATCACCTGGATCCGCTTCGGGCATCCATACTCACAGACTCACCTGGCACGCGATCGCTTCGACTTCTCATTTACTGACAAAGTCCTGCAAACCTGTCAGGAGCTTGGTATCACAATCATTGCCGACCTTCTGCATTTCGGACTACCGGACTGGTTGCATTCGCATAACAAAAGCCATCCATTCTTTCAGAACACAGATTTCGCATTCTCCTTCGCCGAATTCACGGCCGCTTTCGCGGACCGCTATTCCCACATCAAGCACTATACGACTATCAACGAACCATTCGTGACAGCATATTTTTCTGCAAAACTCGGATTCTGGAATGAGCAGCTTTCCTCCCCATGGCACGACGATAGACAATTTGTTCGCGCCGCTCAGAACATCGCCAAGGCGGCAATCCTGGCAACCGAAGCCTTGTTGTATAAGGATAACGAAATTATCCTGGTCCAGAATGAAAGTTTCGAAAAAGCGATAGCCGAACATCCTTCACGGGTCCAGGAAGCTGAACAATTCAATCTGCGACGACTCCTCCCTCTGGATCTCATCTTCGGTAAAAACGACCCTGTGATGCGCGCCTACTTTCTCGCACATGGTGGGCGCCCGGAAGAGTTCACATGGTTCCTCGAGCACGGTCACACCAGGAACACATTACTTGGCATCGATCACTATCCTACCTGCATTCACTACCTGCAGAAAAAACGAAGCCGGGATGCCGATTGGAACCAACCATACCAGCTGCACCAGATGATCCTTGAATATTTCCAGCGCTACAAATTGCCGATGCTCCATACGGAAACGAACGGATGGCCGCACTTTGCGGCACAAATATGCCAGCAGACCTACGATGCTATCGCTGATCTGCGGACTGGAGGACTCCCCATCCTAGGCATGGGTTGGTATGGTGACGAATACCAGATGGGATGGCATCATGTGCTGCGAGGACCCAGAAGCTTCAAGGAAGAGTGCCCGGTGGGGCTGCACTACAAAGGCAAACTGCAACCGGTAGGAATCCTTTTCTCCAAGTTGGCACAGCAAGGATTTCCGCCTATCAATACTAGCAATACCTGAAATATATAAGGAGAGAATACTCAGTCGTGTACACCACATGAGAAGAAAAGCTATCTACACAAGAACAGTTGTCGTCATCAGTGTACTTTCCCTTCTGGGCGTATTCCTGCTGATTGCGCGTGAGATAGAAAACTTCTTCCTTCCCTACGATCTTTACGTATTTGAGACCCTTCAGCATGTACCATACATCACCCCCCTCATGCAACTTATCACTCACCTCGCTGACTGGTACATCATCGTAGCCGGAACAATGCTTATGATATATCTCTTACGCAAGGACCGGTTCGCCGCACGCCTATTCCCTATCCTTATTGTCAGCGCCACCTTGCTGACACAGTTTCTCAAACTCTTCTTTGCCCGGGCGCGCCCCACGGCTATCGAGCTTGGATATAGTTTCCCAAGTGGACATGCGACCTTGGGCATGATGTTCTATGGCCTGGCAGCATACTTTGCTTACCGCAAACGCCGCATGCCCCTCGTCCCCGCCATACTTGTTGTCCTGGGGCTCCTTATCGGCATCTCGCGCATATGGATAAGTGTGCATTGGCTCAGCGATGTGCTGGCCGGGTTTGCTCTTGCTCTGGCTATGCTGATCATCGCTATCGTCTTGCTCGAGGGACGCAGAAAAAGACGGAAACGTACCACGCACGACTGATTCTTACCCAAACACTTATATATTTGATTAGCATTTATGATAAACACAAGGTGGATGGCATGAGACACACAAACACACTTCAAATAGTAGCATGGACCGCACTGATAATCTCGTTACTTTCACTCATTCTGGCCTGGTCAGCATTCAACAGATCCGGACAGGATCTCAGCAGTGAAGTGGCTGAAGACCTTCGGATGGCCCGGCTAGAACTGCAACAAGATTTGGCTATCGTAGAAGCCAGAGCGGACTTACTAGCATTACGTGCGCAGATTGAAGCAGAAGAGCAATACGCAGAAACTCGAGCAGAGGTTGCTGAAGTACGCAATGATCTGCGTATAGCATACCTGAACGCTGAAACTGAGGTGCAACAAGAGTGGCGTGAAATGGACGCTGCACTCGAAGATCTTGAGAATAACCTCAGAGACGAAAGTGCCGATGCAGTAGGATCACTGACTAACGCTCTTGACGCCATTGAGCGCGACATCCGCACTGATGAAGACTAAGGAGGTTCCCGATGGAAGGGCGATACAAATTACCGGACCTGCCATACAAGTACGATGCACTTGAGCCTCATATGAGCAAGGAACAACTTACCTTGCATCATGATAGGCATCATGCATCGTATGTCAAGAATGCGAATGAGATCCTGCACCAGATTGATCAACACAAAGGTACAGAGTCTCCTCCCGCGATGAAGCCTTTGCTCAAAACACTCAGCTTCAATGTAGGCGGGCATGTGCTCCACAGTCTTTTCTGGGAGAATCTATCTCATGATGGTGGAGGGCGACCTGACGGGATACTGATGGAGCGCATCCAGAAGGATTTCGGCAGCTATGAGGCTTTCAAGAAACAGTTCGAAGACGCCTGCAAGGTGGAAGGGTCCGGATGGGCAGCCTTAAGCTACTGCAAAAAGACGGACAGACTGATGCTTATGCAGATAGAAAAGCACAACCTGTTCCTGATGCCTGGCTTTCCCGTGCTGATGGTAATGGATATGTGGGAGCATGCCTATTACGTGGATCATCAGAACCAGAAAGCGCAGTACATATCCGCCTTCTGGAATCTTGTGGACTGGGGGACAGTAAGCAGTCGTCTGGAGGCCGCAATATGACTGAGGTGACCACCATCAATCACGCGGACATAAAGTCTTTGATCCAGAAACATAAGGGTCGCCCGGCCATTCCCACAGAAAGACAACGCAGCGGCACAGGCCCGATCGCTATCGCATGGGGGGCCAACGAGCCTATCGACCTTCGCGTCACTTCGTGGGATAATTTCTTCCATGTGTTCGAGACCCAGCACTTGGCGTTCGTCTACGAGGAGAAAAACGACCATATTGCCTACCGATTCCTTGACCGGGAGGGACTGTCTTCCGAGCAGGTACAGACATAGAGTCTTTGATGCCGCATTCACGGGATGCTGCACTCAGTACGCTTACTATTGATCTTCCTGTTGAAATCGATCATCAGATATACTGATGCAAATTGCTAATCTTCTATTCTAATTCCTTCGGAAAACACCAAACAGAAGACTTAAATAGCAGACCGGACATAGTATTGTTCATGCAGATATTGACTCTGACTGGACTAGACATTCTTCTTCCAGCGTGAGTGCTGCATCTTCTTTGAGGTGAGTAGCATGACAAAAATGAACACAGAGCAGACTATCGACAACGGCATGATTCTTCATCTTCCTCCCCTCCGGCCTCTTTCAAGCCCAAAGAGGGATAGCCGATGAACAACTACATCCAGATACTTGATACCACGCTGCGCGATGGGATGCAGACCCCGGGTATCGGCGTGAACAAGAGAGGGAGAGGGCGGATCGCCCAGGCAATCGCTCGCACTGGGGTGGATGTGATGGAGATCGGGTTTGCCGCTAACCCTCTCGATTATGAATGGATGCCCTACGTCGCAAAAAAGGTCCTTGAGACACCCAATAGCATAGGTACAAGGACCCAGATCGCCGGACTCGCGCGGCTTGTGCAACAGGACATTGATTGCACCAGACATGTCTTTGAGCAGGCACGCGTCCCGGAGGCACGCAGAAGGATACATCTGTACATTGCTGCTTCTTCGAGACTACGCACAAATGGCATCCGGAAATCTGAATCCGAAGTATGCGCGATGATCGATGAACATGTGGCCTACGCCCGCAGATGTTTCCCGGAAGGGACAGTGCAATTCTCACCTGAAGACGCGGGACGCATCGCAGATGAACAGGATCCTGGACAGTATGGATTCCTGCGCAAGTCTATTTCGGTCGCCCATCGTGCAGGAGCGGATGTCATCAATATCCCGGATACCACCGGATGGTGCCTGCCACATCTCTACGGAGAATTGATAGAACGGCTCTCCAAGGATATTCCCGAGGTAAGAAGGTGGAGTGCACATGTCCACAATGACGACGGCCAAGCCACCGCCAAAACACTCTATGGAATTGGTGGGGGTGCCACACAGATCGAAGGAAGTGTACTGGGACTCGGTGAACGCGCAGGCAACTGCGATTGGATGACAGTGGCTGCTAACCTGTACATGAAACCGCAGTATTACGCTGCCGATGTCCGACTGGATACGCCGCGATTCAGAAAGACCGCTCATGATGTCGCAAAAATAGCAGGGATTCCCTACCCGAGGAACTTTCCGGTTGTGGGTAGAGTAGCCCACATGAGCAGCAGCGGGACACATGTTGCCGCCATCTGCAACGATGTCGAAACATACCACATCTTGCCTGCTAAAAAATTCGGAGGCCGGCAGCAGGTGTGTCTGGGACAGACGAGCGGAGCTGCGGCGGTACGCGCGGAGTGCCAACGACTGGAGATCCCGATAAGACGGCCAATAAAGGAGGTAGTATACGACATCAACCTCTTTTCCGCCAAGAACCGGGGGAAAATTACCCAGCATCAGCTCCGCAAGATGGTCCAATAGAATATGTCTTTTTTTCTTTTTTTTTACGCACGCACTATCTTTTTGGCAAGGAGCTCGAAATGTACACCATAGATTGCTAGTTCGACGGCGATGGGCAACGCCCGCACATTAGTGAACAGAGTCTTTAGCAATAACCACCAATACTGTCGTCGAGCCCCAGAAAGAATACCTATCTGCCACACGCTGCGGAAGAAAGCATAGATATCAGACCCGCTGATCCGTGCCCTCGAGGTAGGACGATAATGAGAAATGAATCGATGGATCCGCCTATAGTAATTCCTTGGATGATAGATCGTACCAATGATGCGCTTATACCCCTCAAGAAGCATATCCTTATGCATCTTCGGCTTGAAATTGATATGCGTATCATTCTGTCCTGCAGCATCAGACAGGATGCGTCCTTCTTCTTTGAGCCGCTTCCAGAGGCGCGTATGAGGCAGCGCATTGAGTATGCCCACCATCGCAGTAACAACCCCTATCTTCTGTATAAAGTCAATCTGTGTCTGGAAGATCGTCTCCGGATCACTATCGAATCCTACGATAAACCCGCCCATCACCTGCATCCCGTGACCATGAATAGCCTTTACTGTATCTGAAAGACTGCGATTCGTATTCTGGAACTTACTACATTCACGCAAGCTTTCCGGATTAGGAGTCTCAAGCCCAAGAAAGACCTTATTGAAATTGGCTTTACTCATCAGATGCATCAATTCCTCATCATCAGCAAGATTAGTACTGGCCTCGGTGAGCAACTGGAAAGGATACCGGCGGCGGCGCTGCCATCGTATGAGATGACGCAGCATGACCTTGACCTTCTGTCTATTGCCAATGAAATTGTCGTCAACGACAAAGACACCGCCTCTCCAGCCTGCCCGGTATAACGCCTCGAACTCCATAACCATCTGCTGCGGAGACTTCGTGCGCGGCACACGTCCATTGAGACGTACGACATCACAGAACTCGCAATTGTACGGACAACCCCGCGAATACTGTATATTCATGGTAGCATAATCCTTCATATTGATAAGATCCCAACGAGGCACAGGAGTCTGCGCCACATCAGGCCACTTCTTGCTGCTATACTGCGACTTAGGAATGCCTTTCTCCAGATCCCTAAGGAACCGCGGCAAGGTGACTTCAGCCTCATTCAGGATGTAATGATCGATCCCCGTTGTACGCCAACCAGCAAAAAGAGGCCCTCCTGCAACAATGATTTTATGAGAGCATCGACTGATAATCTCCTTCACGTTTTCTTTGTGGACTATCATCGCACTCAGAAAAATCATGTCCGCCCACTCAATCGCTTCATCCGTGAGCGGATGCACATTCATATCCGTCAGGCGCACCCTCCATGCATCCGGCAGCATTGCTGCTACCGTCAATAATCCCAAGGGCGGATACGCAGCTTTCTTGCGCACGAATCGAAGGACGTGCTTGAAACTCCAGAAAGTGTCTGGGTGCTCTGGCTGTACCAGAAGTATATTCATCATGGTGGCCAATGGAGATTTGCTTTTTAAAACTTTCGAAGAACAAAATATTGGTACTACGATACACTGATCCCTTGACCTTGAAAAACATTGTACACATAGACAACTGTACATGGCCCTCAATACAGTGATTGGCCATTTTTTTACCGGTTTCGACCAAGATATGCAGAATGCCACTGGTTCATCTCTTTGACAGTAGGCGACATAACAACCGAATCACAGGATGGTGCCCTGAACGATACAAGTACCCAGCAAGCTCATTGACAGTACGACTACGCGTAAGTACACCAAGCATACCTCGACTATGCTTTAGGATCATGACCATGATATCCAATTCTCCCTGGGTGGCATGCCGCATGAAACTACGGTTGCGCATTCCGACCTGCATAGAATCCGAGAACCATTCCTGGCATGCCTGTGCGTACCCTTGAGTATCACCAATATGCTCTGCGGCAAGCTGTCCACTCTTTACTGCATACATCATACCAAATCCTGCACTCGGGTCCTGCAATCCTGCTGCTTCACCTACGCAAAGAGCTCCATCTTGCACATATACCGGGTCTTTAAGAAACGTAGCTGCCCCGCCAGTTGCACGTGAATTCTTGATCTTGATTCCATAGACATCTTTATACCGTTTGATTGTTGACAAGAGTATCTCCTGCATATCCGCATCTCCGACCTCTGCACATGCAGTGATCTGACCTATTCCCTCATGAACTACGCAATAGCTGTATGCAGCAGGCGCACACTTGCGATCAAAAAGCACACTTATGATATCTCTATGATCAGTCTCAAACATGATGCCTGTCGCTAAGGCAGTAGGGGATGCGGGACCGGTTGCAATAATATCTGGATTCTTGCATTCGGCATTGAAATGCACTTTGACACCAGCTGCGATGGCTTGCTTATACAAGTGTGTATCAAATGAAACTCTATCCGGTCCACGTTTTACCATGTACATGATCGGCCGGGACGTAGGCATCACTGCCTTGTGAGATCCACTGAGAAATTCAATCTCTTCAACAGGCGTATAGGGAAAATCAATATGGATCCCAGCATCTTTCATACGTTCCAATACATCTTTTTCTGCTGTCCAATTCTCAAGATACTGAAAATCCTCCACTGCCTTGCCGCATGTGTCTGCGCGTTCAAAGACATGCACTTGATGACCAGCTTGACAGAGATTGATGGCAGCAGTCAATCCTGCAATTCCTGCACCACGTACTGAATATTTCATAAGAAAAAACGGCGACATATCTCCTTATAATACTTTACCTCAAGGTTTAAAAGAATAGAAACCTATACTCTGTTATGACGATAGAGATTATTACACAGGAGCTATCTGCATGGTATGACAATCTTCTGGCAGAATTGCCAAGTATTGCCGTAGCTATTCTGGTCTTTATCGCATTCCTTATTATCGCAGGGTTCTCCAAGAAATATGCCAAGAAGACTCTGAAAAGATTCAGCTCCAACCGCTCGCTGGTCAGCTTCCTAGCTTTCGTGATTGCCGGTTCTATCGCACTTATAGGATTTATGATCTCACTAAGCATCCTTAATCTGCAGGATGCCGCATTCAGTCTTCTGGCCAGCGTGGGAGTACTGGGCATCATCCTCGGATTTGCTTTCCAGGACATTGCAGCCAATTTCATCGCAGGAGTCGCACTTTCGCTACGTAAAAATGAGCCTTTCAAAGAAGGGGATATCGTCGACACGAATGACGTGCAAGGTACGGTGCGCACTATCAACATCCGCGATTCGAAAGTGGAAACCTTCGACGGCAAGATCGTCTATATACCCAATAAGCTCATCTTCGAGAATATTGTCATTAATTACTCACAGAAAGGGACTCGCAGAGTGGATCTTTCGGTGGGGGTAAGCTACGGAGATGATCTTTCTAAAGTGGAGAAAGTACTGCGGGACACGTTGGATAAGCCAGAAATATTTTTCTCTGAATTCGGGGACAGCAGCATCAATGCGCAAGTCCGTTTCTGGGTAGATTTTGAGAAGCAGACTGACTTCCTCTCTGCCCGAAGTGATGCGATTAAGAAAATCAAAGACGCGTTTGATAAAAATGACATCACCATCCCATTCCCTATCCGCACCCTGGACTTCGGAATAAAGGGTGGTGTACGCTACGACGAGGTCCGCTAGCAGAAGACTTATTAATGCATTCTACCCTGCTCTGGAAATGGCAGAATACGATGCGATAGCTGACGCCTATGCAGAAAGCAAAGAAAAACGGCTTGCTCGAAGATACATATACGATCCAAGTCTTATTGAACAGGTAGGCGATGTGCAAGGAAAATCTGTGATGGACCTGGCCTGCGGAGACGGGATATTTGGCCGCCGATTCAAAGCACTCGGCGCAGCAAAAGTAGTTGGAGTTGATGCATCAGAGGAGATGATTGGACTGGCCAGAAATCACGATGATGCTATAGAATATCGGCAGGGTGTGGTCGGTCATTTAGGCATCATAGGGAAATTTGATATCGCGATAGGAGGATTTCTGCTCCACTACGCCAAGACCAAAAAGGAACTGCTTGCAATGTGCAAGGATGTCTACAAGAACCTCACAAAGGGTGGACGGTTTGTCGCACTCAACAACAACCCGTTCTCTCCGACAACTGACCAGAAGCAATACGGAAGCACTGTGGAGTTTGCAGGGACACAAGAAGAAGGCGCAAAGATTATTGTCCGTATCTGGATTGATGATCAGGAGCAGTGCTCGTTCGACAGCTACTATTGGAGTCAGAACACATACGAGCAATGCCTCTTGGATGCTGGATTCCGCACAGTGAAATGGATACCTGTGCACGTGAACTCGGAAGGAGTGGAAAAATTCGGCCAGGCTTTCTGGAAGGGGTTCTATGAAAACCCTACGATCATTCTGATAGAAGCACAGAAATGATCATTTCAATCATCCAGATCTAACGAGATTTTCTGAAATACTCGAGCTAGTAATGGACTTCTGGGCACTTCCCAATGCAAAAAATCAATAAAATACAGCTTTGCCTCTCTTTTGCTCCACAGGACATTGAGCGCAGATGATGAATCATGTATCTCTATACCGAGACGCGCAGCCTGCCTGATCTCTTTTTGATATATGTGATTGACGCGCTTGCTGCTGACAAGCGAAAAGTCGCTTTCGATCATCTCCATGATGACAGCGTATGATTCTGTCCATGCGTCTGCAATACTGCGTACACGATTTTCCACAAAGAACTGTGCTGTTTCACGCCGGAAGTAACGGTCGACTGTCTTGGCTATATGAGATGGTATATCTACCTTTATGACACCTATATACCGTGGGACTGGAATACCAAGACTGCGCAATTTCTTCCCTTTACGATATTCCTGTTTGCATATCTTTTTTTGCAGACGCATGGTTCTTGAGACTGGCATACGGCGTTGTCGACTGAAATAGAAAACCTTTGCCAGAAGATGCGGATACCCACGGATACGGAACACGATGCCTTCTGTGCCGATCCCAAGAATCGCTCCCAATTTGTACATGGGAGTATATCGAGAATAACTCTATATAGTTTTTTCTATAAATTTCAAGCTCTGCGGCGTAAAAATGATCTGTGCAGCATGATTTTCGGCATCCCTGTCAAAGTATCTAAATACCTCAAAATACAATTTTTCCGTGAGTCTGATAATTATGGATTCTCCACTCCATCCACCCATATATGAGGTGTAAACCTCCACCGCATCCTCTTTCTTTTTTGCCCGATACTCTCTGCATACAATCTGTGTATCTGGAAGATTCTTGGGATACTCCCTGATCATATCCCGTGTTTCAGGACATTCTGGTTCCATATCATCAACAGGATTCGGCTCATTATCAGTACCCAAAAGACATGCTGCATTCAAAATGCTCATATCGATAGTTACCCCTCTTTCGGCACTGATCATAACTCTTGTATCATCACAGATCAACTTCATACTGACAAAAGGGATATCATACATTTTGCAAATACATGATTTCTAACTTTTATTAAATTTTGCCCATAATATCCAGATTATTACGTATTATGTTAAAAAAAGACCAAATAGGTAATTTATTGCAACTTTTTCGCCCGTATGCTTTAATAGCCACGCGACATACATCCTGATGGTGAGCATATGACCCCAGATACACATGCACAACATGTCGTCCCACACGAAGGAAAGTGGGGAGTACGAGCAGAAAACAGTGAGAAGCCATCCAAGCTTTTTGAGACAAAACTGATGGCTGCTATGCATGCATTCGATATTGCTGACAATAATGACGGGAAGATTGTAGTGCATGGCAAAGATGGCACCATCCAGACTGTCGAAAAGACAGAAAACACCAACAAGCTGATGGCTGCCCTCAAGACCCGAGGGTGATTTTTTTCTAAGGTTTGATTCGCTCCATATTTTTTTCATACATATGGAACCCTTTTGATACGCGGTCTCAAACGCTCTAATCGCCATCATAGCTGCCGTCGTCTTCAAATTTTTTATTATTGTGGTTAGCCGTAGCTTTCACAAGGATCAGCCCCATAAGACCTTGCAGCTGAATAGATTCTTCTTCTTTGTAATCACGCATGGGACACAACGTATTCCTCTCTTCATAGGACGTGTGGTAGATACACGTTGAGTAAGCGACATAAAAGAACGTTTTAAACTGAGAACTCAAACACAGATAATCCTGAGAAGAATACTTACTATTCTTGAAGGTATCTTCAATTTATGGTAGAAAAACAGGTTTTAGGGATTATTTATGTCGAGAATCGATACCACTAGACGACAATCAGTTTATACTGCGTCTGTTGTTTTAGATCAAAAACTTTTGAAAAAAATATATTTAATTGGAAAAATAATTAGATAATGCTAATATTTATCAATTAGTTATTCTTCAAATAAGTTTATGGGAAGAAGTGATCCAATAAATAAACCATCCATCTATCAATATTTGTCAAGTTTTGCTGATCGAAATAATTCACCATCTATATTAGATTTAGGAATGGGATCGGGTGAATTTGGAATAGTTGCTCGTGCAGTTTTTGGTGAGAGAGCAACAATTGATGGAGTAGAAGTTTGGGAGAAGTATAGAAATCCACTTTGGCGAGCATATAATAGTGTTAAGATCACAGATATACGTCAATTTGAAATAGAATCAAATAAATATGATTTGATATTTTTAATTGATGTTTTAGAGCATTTGGATCAACAAGAAGCTGAAACTTTATTAAATAGAATCGAAAAAGCTGCTAAAAAAGCAGTGTTATTATCAACTCCAACTACGGAATATCCTCAAGAAGAATTGGGGGTAATCCCTATGAAGTCCATAAATACTTTTGGAGTGAGGATACTCTTAAAGCAAGAGGATATATTTGTCTTTTATCCACTGAGGTACAAACATTTGTGGAGAGTCCTCCCTCTGCTCGATTGAGTGTGATGGTGAGAGAAAGATGAAGCTTATTCTTGTGCGTCATGGTGAAACAGTAGCGAATCAAGAGGGGTTATTAGATGGGCAACATGACACAGAATTATCTGAAAATGGGAAGAAACAAATCTCTGTTTTAGCTGATTATTTGAAAGAGATAAGAATTGATAAGATTTTTTGTTCTCCACTTAGCCGATCAAAAGAAACAGCTCAAGCTATTGCAAAGGGACGTGATGTAAAAATTGTGCAACGCAGTGAATTGCTTGAGATTGACTGTGGTATTTGTACTATGATGAAGCGTACGAAAGTTATTGAAGATTATCCAGAATTATATAAGGGATGGCAAGACTTAATTGATCCGCCTTTCCCAGAGGGAGAGTGTCTTCGAGATGTTGAAAATCGGATTGAACCTTTCCTGAACGAAATTATTGATGGGGATAGTGACCAGACGATTCTTATTGCAGGTCATGGCTCGCTAAATGTTTGTATTTTAGGTAAATATTTGGAGATTAAACATGGTTTGCGATTTAAAATTCGACAAGACAATTCTGCTATAAATATACTTTCTTTTAAAGGAAATGAATTTTCTATTGATGGGATAAATATTCTTGCTAGCGATCTGTTTTTTCAAAAATATAATTGTTAAGTCCAATTTTATTTGTGATAATTCGTATAATGCCATACGCTGGAGGGAGTGCTTCAGCAAAAAATCGAATAATCATTTCAGGTATTGGTATTTTTACTTTCATAGAATGTGCAGCGGGCATGTGTATTATTATTGAGTTTATTATTGTATATATAAGAACTGATCCTAAAAGCAAATAATGAGCGGAATCTAATGAAACAATAATGACGTAGAGCACTAAAACTGGTTGTAGTGGCCAATATAGTATTTCAATTATACGTGTAGAATATGTAAGTAAATTGTATTTGCCAAACATTTTTGTTATTGCTTGAATTTCACCGGAATACCATCTTCCTCCTTGTTTAATAAAAGACAAGAAAGATCTGGGAACGGTTGTATGATCCATATAAGGTATTATCAAAGGTATTATTCCTTTGCTTTGTAATTGATATCCTAACAGAAGGTCTTCGGCCAATACGTTTTCGGACCAATAAATTTGGGAAATGATATTTTTGTTAAAAAATACGCCATGTCCAATAAAATACATCATTTTTTTATAGTAAATTGTGGTGCCAGTGAGGTATTTCGAATATAAAACTCCATGTTGTTTGAAAAACAGCAACAGCTGCTTGCCAGCCTTTTGTTTTTTGGGCATCATAAATTGATGGCATTTGTATTAAGTCTGCTTTATATCGTCCTCTAATAATGCTAATAAGGCCTTTGTGGTCAGGTCGTGAATCAGCATCAAAAATTCCAACATAATCGTATTTCCCCTTAATTTTTTGAAATGCATAATTTAATTGAACAGCTTTTCCTTTTCGTTTTTTAGAACAATGAATGATTTTTTGTGTTGAATTATATAGTTCTTTTTTGAGTTGAAGATAAGATGAGTTTTTTTGCTTTCCCTCTACTTCAGAAGTAACATATATGATATCAATTTTTCTTTCAATTTTTTTATAAAATTCAATAGTTTCTTTAATTATTTTTTTCTCAAAAAGAATAGGTATTAAGAGCGCCAAATGTTGTTGTTTTTTGTGAGATTTAGAATTACAGAAATGTATATTTATCAATCTTTGTGCTCTTTTAATAGTTATTAAAGTTAGCAGAAGAAGGATAATCCAGGGTAATGTCACAATTCTAGCCTCTCAATATATTGCTCTAAATCAATTTGTCCACGATTTCCATTCGTAGTTTGAATTTCATGAATATATTGCTCGGGATGTCGTTGATTGCCATCAAAATGGCAAATTGTAATTCCAGCCATACATTCAAAAAGAATATTGTATGCGTGTGTTAAGTCTCTTAAGAATGAGGCTTTTGTCCAAAATATGGGTAATTCATGTTCTTCTCCTTTTTTTACTCTTTGAATTTGTCTTTGAATTGCAATTTCAGGATCTACATTTATAAAAAATACTTGATCAGGTGCGTATAAATTGCCATTTGTAATGGCTTTGTCATATTTTTGTACAGTTTTCGGGAAAGCAGGAAGTCCAGTCCATCTTGAATAAGCATATGAATAGGTTAGGTGGGTTAAATAACTTCGATCATAGAAGTTTTTTTTCTTTCAAGTCGTGCTTTTTCTTTGTTAATAAACCAGTCGTCAATTCCTAGTATTGCTTCGATTGTTTCCCCATTTCCAGGGAATTCAGAGGCAGGAATGACATGCCCTAATTCATGTTCGATATCTCTTCCTTGCTTTTCTAATAATCGTATTAATGTTGTTTTACCAGCTCCTGGAAGACCTTCAATAAATATCATATTAAATGGAGAGAAAAAGTCTTTTATATTTTTTGGGTATTTTTTTGTGAAATTTTTGGCATAAATCCCTCAAAAGTAACCAAAAAGGAAATGAGCCCGGAGGATTGCCACAGCTATGCTGGGGCTAGGTGAAACTTGTTTCTCCGTACGTTCGAATGCTCCCCCTACTCTTGTTCTGTTCTATTGCAAAGCAATACAATATGAGCCCGGGAGGATTGGTTGAAGTCCGCAGGACGAAACCTCAAGGAAGCTTTGATTCCGCAGATGTTCGAATACTCCCTGCTTGATTAATGTGTGTATCGATAGATACACAATGAGCCCGGGAGGATTCGAACCCCCGTCGGCCGGTCCGAAGCCGGCAGTTCTATCCAGACTAAACTACGGGCCCGCTAGATAGTACTACCATGAATCCATGTCCTATTTATAAAGGTTACTACACGCTTATATGTAACCAACAATTCCTACACTATGAACACCTAATCCGCGTGGTACGATGCACAGATCAAGCAAATCTCATCAACAGAACAACCTACCAAAAAGCACCGCAAGAGGGTCATCCTCCAGTATTAAGCACATAGAAGAAGTCACAAGCAATGATAATCAGGCGGTCATCCTTGGCACAAGCTACACCAACCCAGGTCATAAGACCGGAAATGGAAGATGGTCGCTCTCCCTGATGGCATATCCACCATCATTGAACAAGACGGAAAATATCTCCTTGTGCAAGAAGAGCGCGACGGCGGACCCGACGACAAGACCTGGAACCACCCCCGCAGGATGGATCGATGTTGGGGAAAACCCCATCGACGCCGTCAAGCGTGAGGTGCAGGAAGAGACAGGATACGCATTCACTCCGACCCATCTTATCGGCATCTACTCACTCGTACGAGCGGATCTGCATGCACAGACAAAGCTACTCCGCATACGCTCAAACTGGTATTTGCAGGCACCATCTCAGACAAACCCGTCCAGCAACTCGAGGATGATGTAACAACAACCAGATGGTTTACTGCAGATCAGATAAAAGATCTTGAGACACTAAGAGATATCGACATCACAAGGATTATCGACGATTACCAGAAAGGAAGACGTTACCCATTGGAAACAATCACTCATACCGTGCAGGATTGACCTGGACTCTGTACTCCGAAACATAAGATGGCGCATGAGGTACTCCTGATGGATCGCTGGCATTGCCCACAAACAGATGGCTCCCATCAAACAGCGCCTTCACCGACTTTCCATCAGCCGATCCATCACGTACAAAGAGTGGCGCAAGCTGTATTTTCCCACCTTCGGGATAGATCATTATGCTCGGATCTCCAGGGACTACAGAAGCATCACGATGAGTTACAGGATGCAGTGCTGCAAGCAACCCGCCAAGAGGATAATGCGGGCGCATGCGTGACCAAGCATAATTACATATACTTACCTGTCCTTCAAAACTATAATAACCGAGCACCTGACGGTGAGTCAACGAAAAACACGTCATAAGACCATACGCCTCCTCCACGTCGTGCACCACAGAACCCATCATCAGATGAGGTAGAAGCGCTATGAGATTACCATTATCAAACCTCGCATCCGGGTCGACCCTCCAAAGCGAGCAATTGATTCATATGTGGATATGAGCCAGACAACTATAAAAAAAGAGATAGTTCCACAGGAAATTAAGGGGTGTGTAACACTGGTGATTTTCATTACTACATACTACTTAACAGTGACATTTATAACCTCTTCCAT
>CAZMDB010000013.1:0-21855 GCA_964565095.1 uncultured Methanosarcinales archaeon
AGTGTCAACAGTGACCCATGCATATTGAGCAGGCCCTTGGTCAATAATTATCACCATTCACCACAGATGGAGGATGTAGCTGTCGCGTCAGCGCGTGTCATAGTTCCTGGCAGTCAATCCTCAGGGCTCTGGCCGCATGTAGCACGGGTGGCACGTGGGGCACACTACCGTCATCCCTCATTCTATTGCAGGTTCAGCACAGATGTGTGATCTGCAGTTCTTGTCTTGAGTAGTAACGCATGTTTTTATATCACAATTGTGGAATGATTGTTCATGCCGCATAGAAAATCCCTACATCCGCGGGACAGAGAGCCGCGATATCCACTGACCAGCATGCAGCATGCAGACCAGAGATTTATTTCGGTAGTGGAGGATATCAGGGCTCTACGGATACAGGGTGCTCATGCCATCTGTGTGGCTGCAGTACGTGAGTATGCTGCCTATGCGCAAACGGCAGGGGTGGCACATCAGTTCGTTTCAGAGTATTTGGCGTGCCTGCATAGGGCCCGTGACAAGCTGTTCGAAGCACGGCCGACCGAACCAGCTCTGCGCAATAGTCTCAATTACATCTTCACTCCGAAAGTGTACGCCAGCATGTCGCTGGAGGATGTGTGTGCTGCCATAAAGAAGAGAAGCGGGGTGATGCTGTCATATTTGTTGACTGCCAAGAAGAAGATTGCGCATGTGGGAGCAAAAAAGATCAAAAATGGCATGGTAATCTACACGCATTGTCATTCATCTACTGTGGTAGATATTCTGCGGGAAGCGCATCATGCGGGGAAACGTTTCACGGTGGTAAACACGGAGACCCGGCCTCTCTTCCAAGGGAGAATCACCGCCCGCGAACTGGCAGAGGATGGTATCCCTGTCCATCATTTTGTAGACTCAGCAATCCGTATCGCGATAAAGCAGGCGGATCTGGCTTTGATCGGCACAGATGCCATCGATTACGACATGAAAGTCTACAACAAGATAGGATCCGAGATGATTGCTGAGATTGCTTCAAATTATAAGGTGCCCGTGTACGCATGCACGGAAGCCATAAAATATGATGCCATGACCAGCGAGATCCATAAGGAGAAGATAGAAGAACGCAGTCCGGATGAAGTATGGTCTGATGCACCGGAAGGAGTTGTTATTCAGAACTTCGCTTTCGAGAAAGTTGATCCTACCCTTATCGCAGGTATCATATCCGAGCTGGGGATACAGAGTCCCAAGGAATTCAGGGCGCAGATCAGGAAACGATATCCTGAATGGTTCGGAACAAAGAAGCATTAGATGAAAAAGGTTCTCCTGCCCCGATTAATTTATAAACGATGATTCTATAATACATTTCATATCCTTTATGGATATATGAATAAGGTGAAATAGAATATGTATGGAGAGCAAAGAGGTTTTTACCGTAGACCTGTTACGGTAGGTGAAGAGCTGGATGTTACGATAGAGGCGCTCGGAGAGAAGGGAGATGGCGTTGCCAAGAAAGAGGGATTCGTCATATTTATCCCAGGAGTCGAAGAGGGTCAGCGCGTCCGAATCAAGATTAACAAGGTATTGCGCCGGGTCGCATTTGCAGATGTTGTCGGTGAGGCGCAGGCTGAAGAGGAAGCTGCTGAGGATTCCACGGAATTCGGAACCGATGAAGAGGAATCTCCAGAAGAGGAATCTGCGGATGAAGAGTCTTTGGATGAAGAGGAGTCTGGTGAAGAGTATTCCGAAGATATGCCTGAAGATGACGAGGAAGAGAAGGAGTAGACCTTCTCCCTTTTTCTTTTCTTAATTTTTAAGATTTCAATGAATGATAAGCCAGCAGGACATGTGTTCAGGATGTGTGTTGGTCGGCTGGTCGCTTTCTGCTGTAGAAAATGTGCAGGGAAATATTTATAAAGTGAATGCCGTTTCCCAGGCATCATAGCCGAAATGGCGTCGGGACTTCCGATGCCGCGTAGCAAAGGCGATAGAGATGCTACCATGATTCTTGAGGAGTTATGTGTGGCTCTCTGCGAGGTAAAAAGAATGGCAGAAGAGCAGAAAGACGAAAAAGTACAGGAGACGCCAGTAGAGGCTCCTGAGCAGCAAGAGAAATCGCAGAGTGTTTCAGATGATGAGGCGAATGCTGAGGATGATTCAAACTTCCTAGTTTCCACTGAGACTTATCTGAAGAGTGGTATCCATATCGGGACAAAATTCAAGACCCAGCACATGGAGCCGTTCATCTACAAGACCCGAAATGACGGTCTGTCGGTGCTCAATATTCAGAAGATCGATGAGCGAATTCAGGACACGATCAGTCTTCTGGGTGAATACGCACCCGAGGACATCCTCATTGTGTGTCGCCGTGAGAATGGCTGGAAGCCTGTGCGCATCCTCTCTAAGCTGACAGGTATCCGATCCTTTCCAGGAAGGTATCCACCAGGAATATTGACCAATGCTCAGTTAGAGGACTTCACTGAAGCAAAGATTCTTCTGGCTGTCGACGTATGGCCAGACAGGAACGCCATCGAGGATGCTATCAGAGTGGGTATTCCAGTGGTAGGTCTATGTGATACCAACAATCTCTGTAACAACATCGATCTTGTCATCCCATGCAACAACAAGGGGCGTAAGAGTCTTGGTCTGATTTTCTATCTGCTGACTAGGGGTTACATGCTCAAGCGTGCAATGATAAAGGAAGAATCAGAGATGGAGATGTCTTTGGATGATTTCATGGAGGATTGATCCTCCAATTTTTCATTTTTTCTTCTCGTTGTTTTCAACCTGAGTCTTTTCTTCACGCATGTTCCTGCGCAATCCGGTCTTTTGCAAGATATAGCTGAGAAGACTCTCATCTGCAGAAACATCCGGATGGTATTCCTCGCCAATCAGATTGGCTGCCAGTTTCTTGAAAGCGATACCTGATTTACTGTGTTCATGTGTGTAGACGACAGGATACTTGTGCTGCTGCGCATCCATCAGGTCATGGCAATACGGGATGACGCCAATCACAGGGACCTCCAGGATTGTGTGGATGTTGTCTACATCCATCTCATGATTGGATTCGTGCACTTTGTTGATAATGACGCCCATAACTTGTATAGACTTCTCTTGGCATAGCCGTAACGTCTTGAGACAATCAGTCACCGAAGCCAGCGTCGGTGTAGTGACAAGAATGACCTGGTCGACTGCTTGCAGGATGTTCATGGTCTCATCAGAGAATCCTGAAGCGGTATCTATCAGCACAAGTTCAGTTTTCTCAGCCAGGTCATTAAGCATATGATGCAGAGCAGCGCTGTACTGTGAATCCCGAAGATAATCCATCGAGGTATGGCAAGGGATGACTTTGATGCCTGAGGGATGATAGAAAATGGCCTCATCCAGACGATGCTGACCAGCGACAGCAGTATGTACAGATTTCGGGATATTGGTTAGGCCAAGGCATAATCCTAAATTCGGCTTGCTCAGATTCGCGTCTACAATCACTGTCTCACGACCGAATATTTCGAGAGCGCTGGAAAGATTGATAGAGACAGTAGTCTTGCCAGAGCCGCCTTTGCCCCCGGCGATAGCAATGAATGTGGTCATGGAGAAAAAAAGGGAGAGCGTGTTTATTAATGTGTTGGCATTTATCCTGAGACTTTGCGCAAGCTCACAAAATGCATCATCTGCTTCCCCATGTATACCTTTCTTGTGGAGGTGATGCCAAGTCCGTGAGACTCTGCGGGTGAGGCGATGCCTTCGGTATCATGTGTGCACAATACCATTATCCCATCACTAGCTAGGATATCCGCACCCCGTTTCATCAGTTGTGCATAGACTTTCCCGATCACCTTCTGGTTCGCCTCAGTGAGTGCAGGGGGTTGAGTGACAATGCAGTCCACCTGTCCGTTCTCAAACTTCGTATCCACCCAATCAACTTCCACCCTTGAGACGTGTAGACTGTCAAGCACACTTCCGATCTTTGCGTTATGCTTGGTGCAGTTTACCCGTTTGAGCAAAGCATCATACGCGTAGATTTGTGGATTGGCGGTAGTGCTCTTTGTATCCAAGTGCGAAAGGATGGCATCCATCTGCTGTTCATCGCAGAATCCGCTTCTGGCGATTCTCATGTCATGTTTGCAGAAGCGTAGCGGTGAAGTTGAGGTGGCATGCAGAGCAGCCTCGATAGCCACAGTCCCCGAGCCGCAAAAAGGATCAAGTAGTGTTTTTGACGCTGTGTATCCGGCTTCTTGAAGCATGGAGAATGCAGTAGTGGAACGCAGCATGGAGGGATTGGTGTAGATGCGATATTCCCGTTTGTGCAGATCCAGCTGCGAAAGATCGATGCCTATTAGATGGTGATCGTTGCCATTTTTCTCGATGCGGAGAGCCCACAGAGAGATATCAGGGAGATCAAGATCAACTTTCGATTCCGGCTCAATCAGGCTGACGCATTTTTTTATCGTCTCCTGAGTGTCTGTGTAGCCAGAGGCATTCATGCGGAAAGTCTGTTGGGTGCTCCACCAGTCCGGGAAATTGAATCGGGATGCCGCATCTTCCAAGGAGTCCCCTTCAACTGTGCAGACAAGGATGCGATGAGCAGCCTGACAGCAATAGTAAAGCTGTATGACTTTGTAGGCAAGGGCCGCCTCAAGGCTCTCACCCGCTCCTGATTCCACGGTGCATGTGACAGTTCCGGGATAAGTGCTCTTTATGTTGCATCCGAAATCTGATTCAAGGTAGTGTGCAGTCAGATCTTCAGTCCCAGGATCGCATAGGACCGCGATATGCATGTTCATGGGTGGAGGGGTGAAGCCGTGGTTATAAAAGAGTATTGCTTTTGCGGGCTTTGTGCAAGAGCTTGATATTCACCAACGCGAAGTTCTGTGCTGTAGGCATCGCACGTTTGCGGTCGAAGGGGCTGCAGGTCATTAGGAATCACACATGATTTCTTGATGTGCAGCTCTGCTCAATAATGAGTCACCCGCTCTCCTGATTTTTGCTTCAATGCATGATGTCTTTTTGTACCAAGCCGCTGTCTGGGAAGCACTCGTTTTCTGTCTGTGGCCTAGCGCGATATGCCGTTTTGGTCACCATAAGACTTAAAAACAACTTGAGACTACCCCTTAGACGGTGGGGACAGGGTTCAATGATATATGATGAATCCATGGATGACGTTCTTTTGCGGGAACGAAGATTCCGGATGGTGGAAGAACAGTTGCGCTTGCGCAGTATCTATGACAAACGAATACTGGAATCTGTAAAGAAGGTTCCACGGCATCTTTTCTTGGATGAGCAGTATTGGAATATTGCATATGCGGATCATCCGGTACCACTAGGACGGTCACATTCCTTGCCGCAGCCATATCTGATTGGTCTGATGATGCAGGCTTTGGAGATACGGCCGCAGCATAAAGTGCTTGAGATAGGAACCGGAACGGGATACCAGTCAGCGTTGATGGCGGAGATTGCATCGCAGGTGTTCTCTATAGATCATCACCAGGCAGTGTATGAATCGGCAAAAAGCCGTCTTAAGGAGTATGGGTACAGAAACATCAAGTGTTCCTTGCCCAAAAAGTGCGTGGGCTGGCCGACGCAGGGTCCATTCGATAGGATTCTTCTGGTCAAGGCTGCCCGATGCATCCCGAAGGAACTGCTCAAGCAGATGTCATCGCGCAGCATCATGGTGATGCCAGTCGGTAACAAGGGAAGCGCTACTCAGGAAGTAGTCAAAGTGACCCGCAACAACGATACATTCTCCTGCGCCAAGATAGCGCAGGTCTCTGGGCTGCCGTTTTTCCAGGGGCATAAGATGACACCAGCGGATCTGGAGTACTGACAAATGGTTTTTTCTAAAAGGTTCCCTTACACGGAAAATGATTCCAATTATACCCGATGGGAGGAAGTTGATCTGTCTTCAGATGAGGAGTCCCGGGTGTCTTCCCAATGCCGGCAGGAGAATATTGATTTGATGTCCCAGTGTATTGATGATGCCCGTGAGATAATTCTGAAGCAGGGGATGAAGGTTTTTGATGCGAACATCATCCAGATAGCTTTGGGGCTCTTCGAGAAGCGTGCAAGCCACGAAGTGTATTTCAAGGAAGCCTGCGCAAAACAGAAATTCGATCAAAAGCGTTCAGAACGATAGGATCTGCCCTTTGGTTATCGCAAATTTATCGACCATCCCCTCATTCATCTCGATCATGTACTTTGCCGGATATTTGAAAGGGATCAGTCGCTGGTAGGGGCGGGCACCAGTATAGATATCGATGACTTTCTTGTTCTCATTCAGCCAGATTATGTCGATGGAAAACCGCATGAACAGCATGGTCACGTAGTCCTTGCGTGGGCGTCGGAACACAAATATGTAGCATTCATCTTCCAGTCGCTTTCGGAACATCAGTCCTAGGCCCTGAGACCATGGGTTTTGGCAGAGTTTGCAGGATGTGACAATCGTTTCCTTCCCGCGCTTAAGCATGGGATTGGAGGGGGCGGCGCGTTTAAAATGCTTTGCTATCAGCGAGTTGATGTGCATCGAGGAGGATCCCTTCTGGGCCAGGATTAAGGATGATGCTCTCACCGAGGCGGTCATAGACACCTGCATTCTCATGCAGGTGCCCGCAAAATACATAATCAGGTGATGCCTCAAGGATAAAATCCCGGTAATCATGGTTCCCTGTATGTCGGTCGTCAATCTGATCCAGGGCAGTTCCGTAGGGTGGTTGGTGGATGAGGAAGAGAATCTTGCCATCAGGATACGCGGCCCTGAAATCTTGCGCCTCTTTTTTGAATTGTGCATATACGGTTCTGAATTCAGCGCTGGTGTGAGAGAATCCTCCTCCTCCATGGCCCAGTATGAGGAGATTGCGATAGCGGGTCGAGCGCAAGTGCACAGGCATGAGTTGTGGGTGCTTCCTGCAGAGACAATCGAGGCTTGCCGGATCTTCGTGATTGCCGGGAATGATGAAGGTAGGGCGATTCATGCTTCCGAGGTGGCCAAGTAAGGCAGCAAATTTTGATTCGAAAATGGTCAGGTCACCGGCACAGACGATCGCATCTGCATCTGCGACATTCTGTCCAGCATGATCGAGCAGGTGGCGATTGCCATGCAGGTCCGTGAATATGAAGAGTTTCATCCTGCTATGCGGCAATGCGTTCCTCTTTTTTAGGTTTTTCATTGGAGAAGAGCATCAGTATCCGCAAAATTTGCCAAGAGATCCACAGATACCGGCAGATCATCTGGCATACCACCGTGGAAACACCTATCTGTTACTATTTGAAAATACTACACAAATCTTATATACAAAACTGCAGGTTCATTCTCAATAAAAGGGGTAAGAATGGGTTTCGTTGATTTTTTGAAGGGAAAGAAGAAGCAGGAGAATACAGGCCCTTCGCTGCCTGATATCAATACTGGCGTACCTGAGCCCCCATCATCATCACAACCGGCGGCGCCTGGCGGAATGCCTTCTTCGGTCCCCGAATCTATGGACGCGCCTCCTATGCCACCTCCTGAACTTGCAGAGGTGGATTCTCAATCAGTCCCAAGCATGCCTGCTGAGCAACCGATGTCTGCCGAGCAGTCGATGATGCCTTCGATGCCGCAGGATCCGCAGGCCGATGTGTCGCAGGATATGCAGTCTCCAACAGAGATGCCTTCGATGCAGGATTCGACGGGTTCGTTACCTGATCTTCCTGATTTTGAGAGCATCCAGTCTTCAGATACTTTGGATCTTGGAGAGTTGCCAAGTTTCCCTGAAGTTGAGCAGTCTGCACCGGCCACGCCGAATGCGTCTGACCTTGATCCTCAATCAAATTCTGCTCAAACAACTTCTGCTCCTCAATCTGACGATGTGCCAGAGTCAGGTATTATCGAGGATATGCCTTCGACAGACGACACTACGGGATTGCCTGATTTCTCTGATGAAGACCTAGAGGAACAGGAGGCAGAGGTGGATGATTCTCGTCTGCAGGATATCCAGACAGCAGAGATGGATGCTGCAAGGGATGACCTCATGCATTTCCGTGCGCATGATACAGTAAAGGGCCCGGTGTTTGTGGATGTTGATAAGTTCCGCGTGATAATGCATCATGTGAGATACATCGGCGATGATATCGAGGAGTGTGATGCATACCATGATCAGATAGGGAATCTGATGACGGTGATGGATGAGTCCTATGAGAATCTTCGCGATTCGTTCATGCAGATGCACAGGAAGTTCATGCTGATGGACAAAATACTTTTTGAAAGGTGATACTAGTATGGATCATAAAGGAATGCCTGTTTTCGTAAAAGTGGATGAGTATAAGGATGTGCTTGATCTGATGAATATGGTCAAGACGAAGCTGGGAGAGGCAAAGAACATCCTGAATCATCTCAACGAGCTCAAGAATGAAGAGGATGCGGAGCTTGAATCATGGAAGCTCAACATTGATGACATAAGCAAGAAGGTGGAGTTCATCGATAATACGCTGTTCGAGCCTGAGAAATACTGAATGTGATCGAAAAATGGCAAAAAAGAAGCAGAAGAAGAAAGGCGCTAAGAAGACTGTCTCAAAAGCAAAGGCAGTTTCTCGTGCATCTCAGTCAGATGAGCCTTTCTACATAGGAGTGCATAATCCTAAGGATCTTCGTCGTAATGTGCTGGAGACTTCAAAGGATGTCATTTCGATACTGAAGCAATATGAGTATATCAAGCAGGTTCGTAAGGAGAAGAGAGAGCTGATGGAGGATCTTGACGGTGTCATGAAAGAGATCCGTACAAGTATGAACAAGCTGAAGAAGACACTGCCGAAGACGCAGTTGCGCCAGTCTGTGGACCAAGGTATGCCCTTTGAACAGGCAGCCCGTATTGAGCAGGAGCAGATTGTAGCAGAATCTGTTGCTCAGGAGTCGCAGAAAAAACCTCTTAGCGAGCTTGACAAGTTGGAAGCTGAGCTGCATTCTATAGAGCATAAGCTGCAGAAGGTTTGAATTTTCCCTTTTTATTTCTCTTCAGAGTTATCTTTACATTTTTACATTTTGGAAAAAACTAGGTCGGTATGATCTGATTGCCGTAAGTGGCAAAACAAATCTACTCCCGTGTCAGTTCGTGACGTAGACGTGGTGAGATAACATAGAATTTCTGGTCATCTTCCTCGTGGGAAAGTAGGATAGCGTCCCATTTTTTCAGCTGGCGGATGATCGAATTCGCATTCTTCTTTGTGGTATCCAGTTTCTCAGCAAGGCCCACCGGACTGAGTGTACCGAACTCTTCGAACATCTCGATAGCTTTGGAATATCGTCTTGAATTGAATATCTTCTTGAACGCACTTTTCGACGGCTTCGGAGCCTTGAGCTGTATGCCGCTCATCTGTAGTGCGTTGAACACCATCTCCTTGGGGATGTGGTACTTTTTGTCGCAGACCAGAGGATTATCCTCTTCGAAAGCTGCGTGCGCCCGGAAGACAGCATCGGTGTACTCAAGCAGCTGTCGCACTGAACGGTCAGCATTGTCTACCAAAAATTCAAGGGCTTCATCAGAAAAGGATTCCACATAGTTCCGGTCATTCTGTGCGAGTCGTATTCGCAAGACCTCCTTCAAGCTTTCAGGATCAAGTCTGGGCATCCTTAGGATCCGCCGGCCGATACGGTCAGCAAACGATCCGGAAAAATTCGTGCCCAGATGGTGTTCGATCTGGCAGACGATCACACTCTGTATGCATTTTTCTCCGTTAGGATACACGAAATTCCATTTGCTCTTGATAGATTCTGTAAGTGTCCTTGTTGCCAGTTGGCATTCGTCCAGAAGAATCACCAGATTCTTCGGTTTCGAGAATGTAAGCCGCTCCCAGAAAGACTTGTGCGATTGGATCGCGTCAGAAACATCGAAATGGTGCTTGACGCCATCAGCGGAAATGTAGATGAATTTGAAATCAGCAAGATCAGCATCCATCGAGAGGCGTTTGAGCATGGAGGTCTTTCCGCTTCCCGTCGGACCGGACAGCAGGCACATGTTTCCCTGCAGGATGTAGTTCTTGAGCCGGGATTCCACCTCCTGGACTCCGACCAACTCAGGGTTGCTGCGAGGGTCCAGCGGATAAGTGTCGAAACCTAGTTGCTCATGCCACATTTCCATAGAAGCACACTCCTGGATACAGTATTTAAAGATTATTGTGTTCAATAGCAGGGCATCCAGTACGGTGTGTGGGAGTACTCAGGATACATAGTATCTCCGACATAAAAATAAATCCTCCTTACTGCTCAGAAAAAGCACAAAAGAGAAGCTATGCTGAAATTTTGTCTATGTAGGTGCGATATGATCTCAAAAACTGTGCATTGGCATAGCGCAATTAACCTTTGATGTAACGCACTTTAGCGTGCGAAAGATAGCGCAAGCTCTCTTCTTTTTGGAGAAAATAGTGCTGCGAAGTTTCGTGCTTGGGCTGCCGTACGCATGTCTTGCGAGATTTTGGTTGCATGTCCTTAGAAATTACTCGTAAATTTCTGGATCTTGTGGAGCTTTGCTCAACAAGAAATCGGCTGATTTTCTTGCTCCAAGGTGGTTATGAAAATGATTCCATTTTCAAACATTGAAAATCCTGGATTTTCATATGCACAATTTTCTCTTCTGTATTCGGAGATACTGGATGCAAGCATAAGTTTTAAAAGCACGCCTATGCTTCCCTATCGGCATGGTAAAGCGCAGAAGCGTTCTGGCAAAAAGGAAGCAGTCAGAGCAGAAGCAGAAGCGATTGCAGATAGGATTAGGAGTGCTCATCGTAGTGATCCTGATCATGTCCACTTTCGGTATCATCTTGTCGAATCAGGGGGACTCAGAGGGAGATTTGGAAGATGGAGGATATACGTTCACAGTTAGGGAGCAGAATGGTATGACAGTGCTCTGGACAGAGATTGGCGGAGTGGAAACAGATTTTCTATATCTGCCTTCGCAAGTGCAGAATGTATCTTTGGCTGCAAATGTAGTGGCTGTGCAGGGGCAGGATGTGTATCTTGCGTTCGATCCACGGCAGGATGGTTTGGATCTTGTGGATTTTATCCGCTTCAGGCTTTCTCAGGACTTGCAGGCGCATAATCAGATGGCCGTGCCTGCAGTGGTCGCGCCTATGGACAATTTTACTCTGGTAGACTGTCAGAATGCGAGCTCACCAGTCATACTTGTAAGGTATGGGAATATGACAAGGGTCGCCGAAGAGGACGCATGCATTATTATCGAAGGGGCCAGCCCCCAGGAACTCGTGCAGGCTACAGAGCGCTTTAGGTATGACTATCATAGCAGCTTTGCCGGATGATTCTCTATGAAAAAGAAGACGAACAGAACGGACGCATCTGAGGAGTTGCAGGAAGAGAAAGAAGAACTTCGCGACACACTCAAACAGATGCATCGCTCCAATAGATTTTTCCTTGTGATGTTGCTCATAATCGCGCTTGTACTGGTGGGACTTTTCTGGCGTGTCCGTAACCAGGCAAAGCAGGAGCCGCTTACCTTCGAGGACTGGTATGATCGCACAATATCCGGTCAGGAAGGACCCAGGAACTATCTGTATAATGACTTTGTATTCATCAAGCAGGATGTTTTCTGGAAAACACTCGTGGCAAGACAGACCGGTGAGCGATTTGTTCTCGCTTTCCACAATGATCCTAAATCAGTGCAGGATATTGTTGCAGATCCGGGAGTACGGGGGGCTGTCGCCACGCGAGACCGTGTAGTATTGACGACAGATGCGAATCTGACCTCGAGAACAGTGACCGGGGTCTATGGTGTCGGTCGCCTGTTGGGTACCAAATATGATTTGCTCGGTACCCAGGCAGTGCTGGCAATGACCACTGCTGCTCAAGGCATTTCGCAAGCCACCTGTGCAAACGTGACTGAGAACACCAGCGTCATCTATTTTCACCTGGCAGAGACTCAGGGTATCGATATAGATGAAAGCGGTTGCGTGCATGTTACCGGGCGGACCGAAGAGGAGATTGTGGCCTCCGCTGATAAGTTGCAGTACATTCTGCTCAACATCATTGAGAATCCTAACCCGCAGGTCGACGATTATGTGCCCCAAGCGAGCATCAAAGATTGGAAGGGGTCCTCTGGATATGACGGAATAGAGTTAGAGTTGACCTTCATGGATCATCAGGGAGATCTGGTCGCTCCCGAAGGGGTCCTGAGGATAGCGGCTATGGGAGCAAATGAGACGGTTCTCAGGACATGGGAGACACCTCTGACGGTCACCCAGTATGTAGGGTATGGCACAGTCCGGCTTCGGCTGGCAGCCCCACCGGAGCAGTTGCTGGTCTGGGTGCAACAGGAGAGCCCAGTTCTTCAGGTGGATTACGTATCCAAAGAAAAGAGGATGAGCAGAAAGCTTCCTTTTCGGATAACTTCAGTGCCCACGGATGCACAGATGAATGCCAGTGCACCTGACAATGGCAGTAATATGACTGTATAGGAGTTCTTGACTCGTTCTGGCTTCCTGCCACAGATCTACCGGGGTATAGCTTTGTATAGTCTATGGTATAAATGTTTATATAACTGGCGCAAAGAGACAACTGGAAGAGATGAAGGTTGCTACAATCACACCGGATTTTTACGATATCTATGCCGGGCCGAAATGGTGCACTCCAGATAAACCTGGGCGGGTACTTATCGACTCCGCGGACAGTCGCTTCAAAGTGCTCGGTGTGTTCAATTCTCCCCTGGCCAGGCTGCGCTGCAGTGAGCAAGGCAAGCCTCCTGTGCAATATGTTTCTATCCTTCGGGTAGCTGTGGGGGTCTGTGACAGGGGAGAGGGAAGTCCCTACATCAATCTGCCCGAGTTCTCAGTCTCTGATGATGAAAGGCGTCTGGGGCAATTAATAGTAGAGAGGCGCGCACGCAGTGATTTTGCCGATATCAACGGGCATGATGTACGTGACCGCAGTGATGTTGTCCGTCCCCAGCATGTATCATACGGGTTAGTTGCAATAAGCGAAGATGGTCGGCATTTCTCGCGCCGCACCCCTGATATATCCATTGTGCCTGCGTATACGCACGAGCATCATGGTATGGAGGATTTTCGGATCACCACCAGGCAGAACAGATTCCCGGGCACACCATACCCGGATCTTCACATTCTCACGTATGTCTGTCCGTCGCCGACTCATGATGTGGTGACAGGCATGATGGTGACCCGTGATTTCCGTGATTTCCAGCGAGTTGATGCGAACCGCCCTGTGGACTGGGAAAACGGCCATGCATACACTCCCTCTGGCCCTTTCACGCCACTACTCATCCCGGGAAAGGATGTGGCTCCCTATGCGGAGCCGGTCTGCCATCCGTTCAAGACTGACTGGTACGGCGTACCGGAACAGGTAGAGGCTTTCGAATTCCGTCCTCCTGGGATGCAGCATGCTGCACCGAGTATGAGAGTCAAGTATACGGGGAGTGGAATAATGGATCAGGAACCGATCTCAGTAGAACCAGGTCCAGGAGAATACGTTGGCACAGGATCCGCGCCCGTGCTCATCAATGATGGGAGCAGGCCCATGTGGTTGGAAGTGTATCATAGTGTTGAGAAGCGTTATACAGCAGAGGGGCAGAACGCGTTCGTATACCGACCGGCTGTCCGGCTCTCTGATCGACACAGTCCGCATCAGTCCATCGCCATTTCTGCGCCTTTTGATATCGAGGGGACGAATGATTGGGGGCAGCCGGAGTTCCCGTGGAAGGAGCACGCCTTCATCCCCAACGTCGTCTATCCGATCGGATGTGTGGTAGATGATGATACTGCACGTCTGACAGTCGGTGTCCATGATGTCTGGTCGGCTGTGGCGGAGTTCCCACTGGAAAAGCTGGTCCGTCATGCATATGATACGAATCGTATCTGAGGGTCCCGAAAGGGAGAAGAAAGGCTATTGGCATCTACTGGCAAAGTCAAGGAGATAGATTCTTGCAGGTGTCTTGACGCAGAATATGATCTTTTTGCATACTCGTTTCACTCGAAGCTAAATACACTTCGTTTGCGACCAGCACGGCCAAAAAAATCAACCCGGGCAGAGCCCTCTGAGGCAAACCTTTATTATAAGTGTGGTTCTGACCATGGGTATGTCGCATTACTATGATGCTCATCCGGAAGGACCGTTCAGGACCTCAAAGATTACCGTAACCCTGAAAGGCCGTACTATAGAACTCTATTCTTCAAGTGGACTGTTCTCTATCAAACACGTTGACAGGGCTACAGAACTACTGGTTGAGCATATGCAGGTGCCTGCTGAGGCTCGGGTTCTTGATCTTGGATGTGGATATGGGGTCGTGGGACTTGCTGTCAAATTGCTGTATCCGGAGACAGAGGTTGTTCTGACAGACATAAACCCAAGGGCCGTCAAGGTGAGTAGGCAGAATGCGAAACTGCACGGGGTCGAACTGGATATTCGGCACGGAAACATCTATGCGACGGTCGAGGGAGAGCAGTTCAATGTCATATTGACTAATCCACCCTATGTGGCTGGCAGGAAGGTCTGCTACGCGTTCATCGATGGAGCCTACGAGCATCTCCGTGCAGGAGGCACTCTTCAGCTGGTAGCGCGTCACGCCAAAGGCGGCAAGATGCTCGAAAAGCGTATGCAGGAGCGTTTCGGGAATGTGACCACATTGGCAAAAGGCAGTGGATTCCGTGTCTATATATCCGAAAAGACCGCATGATGTCCGTGTATTCTTCCCATACCATAAAGAGTGTTTCCTGATGTACTTGCACAGGATCGCGCTTGTATCGATGTTCTTGGGGTGTGCTGGGATGATGGGTGTGATATGGAGTTATCAGATGCCGATGCAGGATCGTGGAGCGCATGCATACGGAGAAAAGGAATTAATAGGTCTTGAGGGAGTCATCGTGCAGGTCCGGACACACGATAGGATAACGCATCTGGGTGTGGAATATCAATGCCATGAGAATGTAGTGGTATTTCATAGCGACAACCGTACAGGCTTTACCAGAGGGCAGGAGGTGGCGATTGTGGCGGGCAAAGAAGATTATCGGGGAAAAGTGCAGTGGGTGGCGCATCGGATACGCACAGGGTAAAGCAGGCAAAAACGCACGAGCAGATAGTTTAAGTGCACTATCACAGTTAGTTGCAGCTAGAGTTTCAAAAAATTTATAAATGGAGACAGTATTCTCGCAGATGCGAGATATCGTTCATACTTTCAACATTTCATCAGATTACGCTTTACTTTCAAAGCCCGGATGCGAGAGTTACCCGTAGCGGAGCACACGGCAGAGCCAAGCGATGAGCTCGGGAGTTAGAATTCGGGCTTTGTTTTTCCTTTTTTTGGGTCCTTTTTGCGTATTCTAGAGTGTGGACGAGGATCTTTACTAGCGGAAGAGTCCGTTTAAGAACAGAAGGAGAGTGATTTTCGATGGGCAAAATAAGTCCAGTATCAGGAAAGTATATCGTTCATGCAAATATTGAGATTGATGGGGTCGTGGATAGGCCTGATGTGATCGGCGCAGTATTCGGTCAGACTGAGGGGCTTCTGGGAAGCGATCTGGAGTTGAGAGAACTTCAGCGATCAGGTAGGATCGGTCGCATAGAAGTCAATACCAACGTGAAAATGGGTAAAACGAACGGTGAGATCATCATCCCATCTTCGATGGATAAGTCTGAGACAGCGATTATTGCTGCAGCTCTGGAAGTGATTGAGAGGATCGGACCATGCAACGCGCATATCAGGGTCGTGAATATCGAGGACATCCGGATATCGAAGCGTACGCACGTCGTCAACAGGGCAAAAGAGCTTTTGAAGAACATGGTGGACAGTGTGATGCCCGATTCACAGGAGATCGCTGAAGAGGTCGCATCTTCTGTGCGTGTGATGGAGATTACCCAGTGGGGATCCGAGAAGCTTCCTGCAGGACCTTCGGTGGCAGACAGCGAAGAAATCATTGTGGTGGAAGGACGTGCAGATGTGCTTAATCTGCTCAAGAACGGGTTTAAGAATGGTATTGCCATGAATGGCAGTAATGTTCCCAAAAGCCTGTTGCCGTTGTGCAAGGAAAAGATAGTTACCGTGTTTGTCGATGGGGATAGAGGAGGAGATTTGATAGTCAAAGAGATCACTGCTCTTACTGAAGTCGATTTTGTCAGCAAGGCACCCGATGGGAAAGAGGTCGAGGAGCTGACAAAGAAGGAGATCCACAAGGCTCTGCGAAGCAGGATAGCGACACCCCAGGCTCTCTCGGAGATTAAGAGCAGAGGACCGTATCAGAAGAAATCCCAGAACAAGCGTCGTGATAGGCCTTCGCGATCTGAGAATGGTGGTCGTGGGAAGCCGGAGAAGAAAGAACGATCACAGCCACTGAAATTATCGGATAAGCAGAAGAAGGATTTATCTGAAATGCTGGAGAATCTGGTAGGTACCCACGGTGCATTCGTGCTTGATGAGAAGCTCAACGTCCTCGGAAAAGTGCCGAAGACTGAATTGCAGGCCACTGTCAAGAGCGTGGGCAGAGGAGTGTTCGCGATCGTGGTAGATGGCACGGTGGATAAGGATATGGTGGACGTGGCAGAAAAGAGCGGCATCGGCTGTGTTGTAGGCATGGATGCTAAGGCCAAGTCCGGGAAAGTAAATATACTTACTTCTGACAGCTTCTGAGAGCTGTCACGTTTTTCTTTTTATTTGATTCTACTTCCAGTAGCACCTTTCAGGATCAGCATTCTTGAGAGGCACGATATTCTGCATAATATTTATAAACAAATCGTTCGGTCTAGATTCTGAGGGGTACTGATGGGAAAAAAGTCACATAAGAGAAGAAAGAACACCCGAAAGAAGAACAAGAAACCGGATTATATTGGCATAGCAGTTGCGGCTGCATTTCTATGTATAATTGTTGTTGCTGCGGCTTATCTCTACCTGGGGCAGGAGGAGCAGGGCGATGTTGCGGCGCTGGTCAATGGGGAGCAGATCATGGTCAGGGATGTGCATGAGATGCATAATGCGCTGCAACGGCAATATCCCAACATTACGTATGCAGAGGCACTCAACCAGTCAATATATCTTATACTGCTGCAGCAGGAAAGTCACGAACAGCAGATTCGTGTAGAAGACTCAATCATCGACGAGATATACGAGGCACAATTGGAAATGTTCCTCTCCCAGATCGGAGAAGAGGAATTGCAGGAGCGCATCAAGCAGGCGAACCTGACTATGGAATCCTTCCGGGAGAATCTTCGGGAAAGCATCCGGCAGGACCGGACGATAGCAGCTTTGCTCAAGGCCAATGTGTACGATGATATCGAGGTGACGGATGCGGAAGCATGGCAAGCATATAACGCTAGTCTTGCAGGCATGTTGGGAGACACGATTTCCGCTCGCCACATCCTGATCTGTTATCAGGGAGCAGAAAGATGCACTCACAATTACACAAAGGGTCAGGCCCAGGAATTGATTACTAAAGTGCGTGAGCAGTTCAATGGCAGCAATTTCCAGGAGCTTGCGCAGCAGTATTCCACAGGTCCCAGTGCTTCAAAAGGAGGGGATCTCGGGACATTCGCCCGTAATACCATGGTGCCGGAATTTGAAGATGTTGCGTTCGCTTTGGAAGTAGGTGAGATTTCAGATCCTGTGGAGACAGTATTCGGCTATCATCTGATTCTTGTGACAGGCAAACAGGATGCGCCATCTTTCGATGAAGCAAAGGAAGATATGGTAGCTCAAATCCGCGCGCAGAAAGGAAAAGCTGATGAGCATGACTACGTGTTGTCGCTTTACGAAGATGCGCAGGTAGAGATTCTGGTCGGTACCTAAGTACCTACTGAGTAGAGTTTTTGTTCTTTTTTGCATTTTTATACATAATTACAATCAAATATAACAAAAATATCAATGAATCCAGGTGAGGATTCAAAAAGGCGCCTTCCCTATCAGCTCGTGGTGAGGACAAAGATGTGTAGGTTACATGTGTGGATGATAGGTGTTCTTGCAACAATGATGATTATTGCAGGATGTCAGGTGCAGGATGCAGGGACAGTATGTTCGCAGCAATACGATCCGGTATGCGGAGTTGATGGCAAGACATATGCAAACCGGTGTATAGCAGAGGAAATAGAGGGAGTCGCCGTCCAATATGAAGGCGAATGTGAGGCACAGAATGAAACCGATCAGGCATTCTGTACCACAGAATATGACCCGGTATGCGGAGTTGATGGTGAGACATATTCGAATGCCTGTGTCGCCACTGAACAGAATGACGTGGAAATTGCATATCATGGTGAGTGCATCGATGACATCCAGAATGTGAATTTTACTGTGACAATTATTGAGCAGGACCTTGATGTACAGACATTGACACTTCCTGTGGGCAACAATGCTACGCTATTAGTGCATAATAATATGACGGAAGACGTAATGTTCGACATTGCACAGATGACCCAGGATTACCGCATCGGTCCGCAGGAGAGCAGGCTTATTGATCTACCTGCCTCACTGGAAGGTACGTACGCGATACGCCTGAACTTTGTGCCTGTCGGATCGATCGTGGTCCGTTAGATTTTTTTCCTTTTTTTCTCTTTGTATTCTTTATTCTTATCCCAATATTTATAAGCCTCCATCTGCAGGAAAATTATGAGATGAATGAGATAATCGTAGGACGGTCCAAATCAGACCGTGAGAAGTACGGAAAGAAAGGTACGGTTCTTATCGGGAAACATTACATCAAGATGGGACAGAGTACTTCACTCTCTAATGAGATCTACATGGATATTTCTCGGGCGCACGCAGTATTCATATGCGGTAAGCGGGGAGGAGGAAAGAGCTATACTATGGGCGTCATAGCTGAGGGGTTGGCTGATCTGCCTCAGGAGATCTCTCAGAACATCTCGATCATTCTGCTTGACACGATGGGAATCTATTGGACCATGAAGTATCCTAACAAGAAGGATGAATTGTTGCTGAATCAATGGGGGTTCAAGCCGCATGGGCTGGATGTCAAGATATATACGCCTTACGGCTATTTTGATGAGTATCAGAAGCAGGGTATTCCGACGGATGCACCCTTCTCAATCCCTACCCGTGAGATGTCCTCGACTGACTGGTGCCTGAGTTTTGGCATAGATACAGTCTCGCCCATCGGGGTCCTGATTGCAACGGTTGTGGACGACATGATCGATTCTGGAGAGGCATATGATATTGATGAAATCATTGCCCGTCTGGAAAAGGCGGAGCGATGCGAGGACCATGTGCGTGACGCAGCAATCAACAGGTTTATGCAAGCAAAAAGGTGGGGCCTATTCAGGAAGGAAGGCACACCACTCACATCCCTTGCTGCAGGGGGGCAGGTCACGGTCCTGGATGTTTCGTGCTATGCGACCATGCCGAATGGCTGGGAAATAAAATCGCTCGTTGTCGGACTGATCTCGCAGAAGCTATTCAATCATCGCATGGAGGAGCGAAAACAGGAGGAGTTCACTCAGATCCACTCAGCGATGTATTATTTTTCTGAGGACAGTGCACCGCAGAAACAGAAATACCCCCTGGTATGGCTAGTCATCGATGAAGCCCACGAATTTCTGCCACGAGAGGGAGAGACGACAGCTAGTAACGCTCTGATCACTATCCTGCGCGAGGGGCGCCAGCCAGGCATATCGCTGATTCTTGCTACTCAACAGCCTGGCAAAATCCATACGGATGTCATGACACAGTCGGATACGGTGCTGAGTCACAGGATTACCGCAAAACTTGATACAGACGCATTGGGAATGTTGATGCAAAGCTATATGCGAACCGGTCTGACTGAGCAGTTGGATAACCTCCCTAGGGTCAAGGGTGCTGCTGTCATCTTTGATGACAGTAACGAAAAGATGTATCCTATGCGCGTCCGACCACGTTTCACCTGGCATGGAGGAGAGTCTCCCAATGCCATCCCGAAAGAGAAAACTTACGATATGTAAGTGCCTGTGAGCGTCGGGACTGCATTTGTTATGTATACTGTCATAGTTACAAACCGCAATATCATTATACTTTTATACCATTAGTATATTATCTTCCATATGGTCTCTGATAAGGTATTCTTCTCACTCACAGGCACAGTGGCAGCCGTAGCAGTGACAGTTCTGGGAGTCCAGATGTGGCGTTATGCTCCTTTCGATCGCCCCGATCCTGATCCAGTTCCGTTGGTCCGTACACTCCCGCAAGAGAAAGCGTATGCACCTGCGCGTGTGCAAAAATCACCGTCAGTCTCCCAGCCTGATCCAGTACGAGAAACACTACCCTTTGCCGACGGGGGTGGTTCCTGGCCGTATCCAGACTATTCGTACGAAAAAGAAGGGGTCAGGACTTGTTTCGGATTTTTTCCGTACGGCTCCCGGATCGAATCACCTCTTTTGTATGCCATCGTAGCCCCTGAGGGGCTGCTTAGCTTCGACTTTGTGGACAAGGGTGAGTACGCAGTCACTACCGGATCACATTGCATGCTGACTTTTGACGATGCACAGAGTTCTCTTGGGCTCATTGTCAATGGCCGAAGATTTAAGGATCTGGATAGTCTTGACAGAAAACTAGAAATAAAAGTACCCCTTTCTTTTGGTAAGAACTACGTGCAACCTATTATGTATACGGAAGATTCATGGAGGATGGCAGCGGAATCGATGGTGGTATATCGGATGAGAGCCCCGTCATGTATCGAAGATGCCATCCGCTCAGCTCCAGGTGCACAGAAGGTATTGGATGATAATCCGTATCGACAGGTGCTGCAGGATGCATTTTTCCCGTCTACGGGATACGTCGCAGATGTTGAATCCGAAGGTCTTTGACCTCTTCTTCTTTCTGGGTAGAATCCTGCACCGTTTTCTTCTCATCTGCATCATAGGGAGGCGTAGGTAGTTCCTGCTTGACCATTTCTCCCGGCTGATCAGTGATATCCGGTGGATCACCGATGCGCTCAGTGTTCTCCAGTCTGATGGGACCTTTCTGCGGTTGTTCGACAGGTACTATGGCTTTCTGTATCTCTGAAGCAACAGAGCGAACTTGATCGCGATCCCCCGGTTTCGGCTCCCATACCATCTTGAGATCATCATTTTCCTGGCGAGTGATGACTTCTATGCAGACGTCTTTATCTTTCTTATTTCTGCAAATAATATTGGTTCCCTGAGGCTGCATGGCCTGGAAGATGATGCTTGCGCAGGTCGATGCTACAGTGAAGAGGTGTGCGACATCAGCAGCTTTGAGATCTTCCAGGCATCCTACGTCTGCGACAGGATAGACTTTGATATGTCCCAGAGCTGCAGGTGCTTCATTGATGACCGCATAACATACCTCATCACGATACACTTCGGTCATTCTCCTCCACCTCCGTAGGCCAATCGGAAACGCTCTGCGAACCCTTCTACATCAACTCCTGAAAAGATTGCCTGCAGGTTCTTGTCAGAATTGATGTATTCCATCAGCTTGTTGGTATCTTCCATGAGTAAGGATCGCAATTTTTCGTCGTTCTGGATGATGGACGCAATCTTTTGTTTCCGTTCCTGAGGGATTTCCTCCTTCTGCGGTTGTTGTCCGGCGGCATCATCCTGCTGTTTACCTTCATCGCTGTTCGGAGCAGGTCGTCCCGTATCTTTCTGACCAAGCATGTGAGGCAGATTCTTTTTGAGGATTTCTGCAATCTGTCCGACCTGAGACGCATCGTTTTCGACCGTTGTAGAGGGAAGGACAGCCTCAACAGTACCGGACTCATCGTAAGGAATCAGGTGTACCATGAAATGAGAAGACCTCTGTCCCGCCGCTCCCCCATTGGCAATGTACCAGAGGTTACCCTGCGTGACTACAGCCTCCTTCTGTCCAGCTGAGACAAATTTCAGCTTTTCAAATAAATGCTTGAAAACTCCAGGAGGGATAAGGGGTGTGATCGGATAGTGTTCTTTGGGCATTACCAGAAGATGTCCCT
>CAZMDB010000014.1:0-21600 GCA_964565095.1 uncultured Methanosarcinales archaeon
AGTAGCTTCAGCTATCTATATTGCTTCAAAGCATACTGATGACAGAAGAACTCAGCGAGAGATTGCAAATGCAACTGGGATTATTGAGGTTACATTGAGGAAAAGGAGCAAGGAGATAGTTAAAATCTTGAATTCCTGAAATATTTTTTAATTTTTTTAATTACAAAAATAGCGGTTTCAATAGTTCCAAAAGCAAACAATAAAGCAAATAACCATCCATAAATATGATTTATTTTTAGCAAGAAATCGAAAGCACTACATGGATCTATTGGAATTTCAAAGTTTCTAGGAAAAATTGAATCAATATAGCAAGGTAATCCGAAAAATATAGCTAAAACTATTTGAATTATAGTTATACTTACCAGTAAAAATAAAAGAAAAAATGTTGATTTGAACTGATTTATTATAAAATCAAAAATATCCTTCCACATACTGAATGAAAGTAGTGAAATTACATTTATAACATTAATCACCAAGTATTAATTCCTTATAATACTCTTCCCGGTCAGGATCATTCTTGACCATCTTCTCCAATATAGCCTGCCTAATGAACTCAGAAACAGGACAGATGCATGATTCATCTTCAATAGTTCATCCCATAGCTTATTTGAAAGAAATATGCTCCTTCTTTCTCCCCGAAGCATATCAAATCCATCAGGAATTCCGGCATATTTTTTTGTATATGGCATCTATCTTGTCCTCCGTTGATAATGACCTGAACAATATGGATCGCAGATAGAAGGCTAATTTAGTATAGCCCTCTGCCTTAGCTTTGGCTTCTAGGATTTTCTTTTGTTCCTCAGTAACCCTCAGCCCAATCCTTATGTATTATGTCATATAAGGGTAGTGTTTATCATTTATTATATACAGTTGGGATACAAAAAAGGTAACAAAAAGGGTACTCAAAAAGGTTACCTTTTAAGGTACCTGCCAGAATATCGAACCGGAATGGCGTTTTAGTTGGATAAGCTTTACATATGGATGCATCCGTTTTATACCATGTCGAACTTGCGACATGCAGATTCAGGCACTCCGCCTCGATATATGATTTTGCAAAAAATCATGCTCCAAGAAAATCTATTGATTTTCGAACGAGAACAAAGAACACTCGACGGGAATTTTCAGACTAACGACGGGAACGCAAAATATGCGAAAGCACGTTTACCCACATTCCTTGACATCACATCTCCGTCTGAACATATGATCTCAAAAAACATATAATGGCAGTCATTTTGTCATCCAGGTGGAATTTCAATTCGGCGCCACAATCATAATCAATATTTTCCTGTTGAGATATCTTTATAAATATCAACATATCAGTATGCATTGATATGAATATTGAGCAAAACCTCAAGCTGTTAAAAGCAATGAGCGAAGAAACAAGATACAAGATAATTGAACTGCTACTAAAAGGAGAAAGATGCGCTTGTGAAATACCAAAACTGATAGATAAAACACAAAGCAACACATCCATGCACTTGACAAAACTTGCAGATCTTGGCATTCTGAAATCAAGAAGAGACGGCAAGATGATACTTTATTCAATCAAAGATTTGCGAGTCTGCGATGTCTTTAAAGCGCTTGGTTATCCTGAAGGAAAACTTCTCAAAACATGCTGTTGCATGGATAAAAATCAAAGGTAATTTAGATGGAAGTTATATTAGACACGGCACCTAAAAGCATCGGAGTAAAACTTAATGACAAAAAGGAAGTCATCATAAACGCACAATCACAGACCAATGTTAAAGGGTTCTTTGCAGCGGGTGATGTAACTAACACTGATTGGAAACAAGCAATCATAGGAGTATCTCAAGGAGTCACTGCAAGTTATTATACATATCAATATATCAAGAGCTTAGAATGAAAAACACAATCATTGCAGGAACAGGAATTTTAGTTTTATTATTTGCAGGAATATTATTTTTCAATGGAGGACTAACAGAAAATGCAACTGTTGAAACAATAAGCCTAGGTTATTGTCCGACAATGAAACCCATCGCAGAAAGAATCGCAAACAGCAATGAGAATATTATTCTGCTTGAACAATCCAGCTCAGCACAGGCACTCCAAAAATTAAGCAATAATAAAATCGATGTTGCTTTGATCGGGAGAAAAGCAGAACAAGATGAAATTCAAATGGTTAATGAAAAAATGCTTGGACAAGGATATACTTTGGTTACTGACACTAAAAATTTCATCCAAGAAAATGAATTGGCGAATATAAAAGTTCATACTGCAATTGAAGAAAACATTGCTGAACAGATTATTCCAGACTCAGAAATAATGTTTTATCCGACAACACAAGAAGCAATAGCTCAAGGATTGCAAGAAGCCGTGCTTATCAACTGGAATGATTACAAAGACGAATTTGAATTATTGGTCATTCTAAAAGGGATGGATAAATCTGAGAGATTCAGGATACCCATTCTATACTCAAAAAAATATGATCTTCAAGAAATAAATGTGTAAGGAGGGTATTGAATGAAAATAGAAATACTAGGGACCGGATGTCCAAACTGCAAGAAGTTGGAAGAGAATGCAAAAAAAGCATTAGAAGAGACAGGGAAAAAAGCTGAACTTGTAAAAGTCACAGAGATAGATAAGATTGTCGAGTATGGTGTCATGTCAACTCCTGCGATAGTTATTGATGGAGAAGTCAAAAGCTATGGAAAAGTTACCGATATTGAAGAAATAAAAAAATGGCTGTGAATAAGATAAAGTCTGGAATAATCGCATCATTAGGGATACTTGAGCTTGCTTTGTTCATCACAGGATGCAACATCAATGCATCATCTGGAAACGTGACTGGCAACGCAGTAAGGGATCTGGAAGCAAAAGAAAGGATAATCAGCATTGACAAGCTGGAGATATATCATTTTCACGGAACAAACCAGTGCTACTCCTGTGTTACAGTAGGCGATTATGCTGAAGCGACAGTCAATACTCACTTTCAAGAAGAACTTGAGAAAGGGATAATCGTCTTTGATCATATCAATGGTGAACTCCCTGAAAACAAGGAATTAGTAACAAAGTATGGAGCTACAGGATCATCATTATGGCTTGGAACATATGAGGGTGAAGACTTTTCTGCTGAACAGAATACAAAAGTTTGGTACAAAATCAAAGATAAGACAGCGTATATGGACTATCTAAAAAAAGTCATCGAACAAAAATTGGCAGGTAACTAGAAAATGAGTTTAATGGCATTCATGGAAGCAATGGGAACAAGCGAGATAGGAATACTTGCAGCATTCTTCATAGGATTGATGACAGCGATAAGCCCCTGCCCGTTGGCGACCAATATCACCGCGATAGCTTATGCAAGCAAAAGGATAGATAACAGTAAACACACAATCATTGTCGGAGTCCTATACACTCTTGGAAGAATGCTGACCTATGTGATTATTGCGTCAGCAATAGTATGGTTTGGACTAAATACACAAAGCATAGCACTGACACTTCAAAAGTACGCAGACAAAATACTCGGACCCCTATTACTAATTGTTGGAATAATCATGCTTGACATAATAAAAATAAAAATGTTTAAGTCAAGCGATAGACTCAACAAGCTTAAAGAAAAACTTGCAGAAAAAGGATTCTTAGGAAGCTTCCTATTAGGAATAATATTTGCTCTTGCATTCTGTCCATTTAGTGCAGTATTATTTTTTGGAATGCTCATACCGATAGCTCTCAAAGCAGGGGATGGAATAATAATTCCTTCTGTATTTGCTTTTGCAACAGGACTCCCTGTAATAATATTCTCATTCATACTTGTCTACAGTGTTTCAAGACTAGGAAAGATCATGAATAGGATCGGAACATTTGAGAAATGGATGAGAAAATTTGTTGCAGTCGTATTCATACTTGCAGGATTATACTATATTGGATTGATGGTGTTGTGACGATGGAAAAAAGGGATTGGAAGATACTTGCGTGGATTATCGGAATATTTTCAGCATTCTATTTTGTACCATCCGGATCAGAATGGTTCAACAACTCAATAGTCTCAGGTGCAAATCTCCTTAATGATTATGCTAAACAGCACGTCTTAACTTGCCTTGTTCCAGCACTCTTTATAGCAGGAGCAATAGGCGTATTCATCAAAAAAGACAAGGTGCTAAAATACATGGGAGCAGATGCAAAAAAATATGTATCATATGCAATAGCCTCTGTTTCAGGAGCAATACTGGCAGTATGCAGTTGCACAATACTACCTCTATTTGCAGGCATTCGAAAGAGAGGCGCAGGACTGGGACCTGCAATAACATTTCTCTTCTCAGGACCTGCAATCAATATCGCAGCAATGTTTCTGACCATTAGTGTATTGGGACTTCAGATAGGACTTGCAAGAATAATACTAGCAATAATATTATCTGTTCTTGTGGGAATAAGCATGAGTTTAATCTTTAGAGAAAAGACCGATAAAGGAAAACTATTCCTTCAAGAAGATAAAGAAGCAGATATTTCAGGGAAAACAATGTTCTTGTTCTTTGCAATGATGATCGGAATTCTCGTTGTCAACGGACTGCAGATTGGTAAGGCAATGAAGTATATCCTTATGATAGTGTTTGCGCTGGGAGTAGCTGCTCTTGCCGGATTCAAGTTTGCAAAAGAAGTAAGAAATCAATGGCTTGAAGAAACCTGGAATTTCTCAAAGCTCATATTGCCACTGCTTTTTGCAGGTGTTTTTATTGCAGGATTCATAATGCCATTGCTCCCAGAAACCGCAATCACAAACCTAGTAGGACAGAACACTCTTCTAGGAAATCTGGTTGCATCAATATTTGGAGCATTCATGTACTTCTCGACACTAACAGAAATACCTATCTTACAGGCACTGATTACCAAGGGAATGCACTCAGGACCTGCACTGGCTTTACTGTTAGCAGGGCCTAGCCTGAGCTTACCAAACATGCTAGTAGTAAGAGGTGTACTTGGAACTAAGAAAACAGCTGTCTATGTAGGGCTTGTGATAGTATATGCAACCATAGGAGGGATCCTGTTTGGAAGTATTATTTGATTCTTTAAAGTCTGTCAGATCACACTGATGGATGCATCCATTTTATACCATGTCGAACTTGCGACGTGCAGATTCAGGCACTCCGATATATGATTTTGCAAAAAATCATGCTTTGAGAAAATCTATTGATTTTCGAATGAGAACAGAAGAATACTCGACTGGAACGCACATTATGCGAAAGCACCGGAGTTCTATTTAAATAGAATGATGATTGAAAAAGCGGAAATGATGTTTTGTGAGACAAGTTTATTATTCATGAAATTTATTTTCAATTTTTCTTTCCTTATTACTTAATAATTCAATATTATGATTTTCAGATAATAATCTCATTTGAGAAATTGCAATTTTGTTTAATTTTTCAAGTCTTTCAGATTGTTTTTTATTTTCTGAAATAAAATGAGCATTAAGATTTTCTAGATTTGATAAACAAACAAGTTGAGATATATTTGCATAATCTCTGATGTTACCTCTCTTTCCATTATTTGTTTCCCTCCATTCTTTAGCTGTTTTTCCGAATAAAGCCATGTTTAAAACATCTGCTTCATTCGCATAAATATGATTAATTTCTTTTTTAGAAAGTTCTTTTGGAATTAAATTTTCTTGAATTCTTTCTTCCAGCATATTCTCACAATAATCTATGGCCTCATCTCTCGTAAGAGGAGATGAGCGCAAATTTCACGGTTGTTCATCCAATGTCTTATCCGTTATGACAATAGGATATGGTTGATTATTTTTTACCTTAAGATAAACAGAAGCAGGAGTAAGTACATAATTAGTTATACCGATGTTTTGAGATGCTAGCTGTGACTTAACGACTGCTTCTGATGCCCCCGCCAATGCCGGGAATCCCGCCTATCACACCGACCACTATCAAAGCGATAATAATAACCACTGCCAAAATCACCAAATACTCAGTTCCCTCTGCAATCTATCCATGATACAGTAATTAGTCAAAATTAATTGTAAAGGTTGTTCATTGTATATTTGCAGCTTGATGCCACTGGACACATTGCAACGAAACATTTATATATTACAATAAGTAATAATACTATTACAAAAATGAATAGTATACTCATCCATCTGCTCAACCACCGCACACAACAGTTTACCATCAACCAATTGTCCAAAGACCTAAATATAAACTACCGCATAGCTCACCAACAGGTAGAGTCCCTCCAAAAAGAAGGTCTCATAACAACCCAGAAGGCAGGACAGGCACGCCTATGCTCACTTACAGGAACATTCAATGAAAAGATATTTGCAGCAGAATTCCAAAGACGCCAAGCTATTCTTAAAAACCGGACATTCAAGACCATCCACAACCGATTTGCCCAGGCCAAACAGAGCTATATCCTCCTGCTCTTTGGTTCACAAGCCAAAGGCACTCAACATCCCCAGTCCGATATCGATCTGTTAGCAATCACCGAAGATGAAAAAGAGATACAAGATATTACCGATCTCATCCCTAAAGACATCCATTTGACAACGGTCTCTTACCAGACATTCATCGATATGGCAAACTCAAAAGAATTGACAGTGGGCTCTCAAGCCATCAAACACAATATCATTCTCATCGGCATAGAAGAATACTACAGGTTGCTTGCAAATGCTCAATAAAAAGAGAATAGAAAAAGCCCAGCATAATGTCAGCATGTATCTGCATGACGGACTGCTCAAAAAGACCACAGATCATACAGCCCAAAAGATACTAATCAAAAATGCACACGATAGCATCCAAGCTGCAAAATTACTGATGGACAACACGATTCCACTTTGGACTATTGTGTGTTCATACTATTCGATGTTCTATATAGCCAATGCTGTACTTTTGACTCATGGCTACAAAGTTGAGCACAAGGTAGCCCACAAAGTGACGGCCGATGCCTTGATTGCTTTAATTAGAAACAAATTAAAAAAGCAACTGCTTGAACAATATGAAAATATTCAAGAAGAGGCCATGGGTATCGCTGAAATCAAAATCTGTTTTACTGAAATTATGGGTGAAGTTGAATAGCAATGTATCCGAATCATAGAAACGCATTTCCTGCACACCGGAAAACGTTCCATCGGTCGAGTTTCCTCCGACCGTGATATTCAGATTCTCCACTCCAGTGGTCACCACAGCCGATTCGTCATAGAGCAAAGGATCAGATTTATCTGGCAGTCCATCATTATCACAATCACGTGTATCCACCGCCATACTCCATGTCGGAGTCTGATTGGAATTCCCGAATGTATCGTTGAAATACCATGTCCAATTGAGAAATCCAAACGAGATCGGAACTATCTTTGTCACGCTGACGTTGCTTCCATCAACATAAGAAACAGGCGTATCATTGATCCAATCACTCGAATTATACCAACTAAACACATATGCATCAGCATGAACATCGTGTAATGTCAGATTGAAAGACACAAGAGAATTCATGGCTGTCGATGAAGTCAGATTCGTCGCATTCTGCTCCCATGTCGGATTGATCGAATCAATCGTAAATGAGATTCTGCTCTGATTAATATTCCCGGCGGTATCATTGGCCCAGATTGTCACATTATGCTCTCCTTGTGCCCACTGCATTGATGTGATATTTCCACATCCGGCCAGCGATATATTCTCTTCCATAGTATCATTAGCATACCAGCACGAGTCTCTATGGACATCTGAAACAACATACCTTACATCAAGATCCGCATCAGCGGATTGCGCATCAGCCTCAGGAAATCGTATACTGATAGACGGACTGGTCGTATCGACCGCAATATCATTAAGGTCACTATACCCTATGTTTCCTGCACGATCGATTGCCGATACCTGATAGACATAATCGCCATCATCTAATCCCTCATTAAAATCCTTCTGTTGCTCTGCAGAAAAATACCAATGGGTCATATCATGCTTTCTCAGATTCGATAGATATTGTTGATAGATCTCTTGATCCGAAAGACTCCTGTTCCATATACGTATCTCATCAATCCTTCCCTCAAAAGATATGTCGCCCGTCCTGTTGTCCCTGCCAATCCTATGCGGTACTATTGCTGACTTATCATCAATTGCACCCGAATAATCTATGTCCTTGACTGCATCCACATACGCATATACCTTGCTGTCTGTCTTATCCCTCACAAAAGTTATGTGATGCCAGGCATCATCACGAAGGTCTCTTGCTCCATAAAGATCCGGCGTCCCTGCCCAATAGAAGCGCAGCTGTCCATCATCGTGTACTTCGAGATTCACATCTATGCCATCCTCTATATCATAATCCCCCAAAAGAACACCCACACGTCCCGACGCTGACGATGGTATCTTTATCCACATCGAAATAGTAAAGGATCCACCAAAGATAGGCAAAGGCTCGTTGAATCCGATATACTCACTACCACCAGAAAATTCATAACACCCTCCAAATTTCCCTGAAGCATTCCAGATATCTCCGCTCACATTCGCATCAATATTTCCTGCCATATCCACAATGTGACTTTGATTTTCTCCAAGCACAGAGACATTGTCAAAATTATATAAGACAAGCAGAGAATCATTATACATCGTGAAATTGCTCCCGTTCCAATTATACACTACCTTATCAAGATTGACTTCAGTAATAGATGTATTGATAGACACCAACGGAATGTTAGTCACCGCTCCATCATCAAGTGTGTCTGAGACGAACCTGGATTCAGGCGCGACCGTATCAATTCTCACGCTTCTTTGAGCAGTCATCCCCATCCCGCCGGAAGAATCCGTAGCAAATGTCTGATATGTGTACATCCCATCATCAAGTCCATGAGTAGCATTCTTGCTCTGATTGACATAGAAAGCCCATTTGTCAATATCATATCTACTCAGATGCGATGCATAAAGTTGGTAGATCTCATCATCTGACAACGTACGGTTATAGACCAACAACTCATCTATCAACCCCTGATATGGTCTGTTCTGATCAGGAGAATTTCCGATCATAAATGGAGAACTTCCCTTATCCTATGTATATGCAGCTGACTGTGTATTATCTAAAGAACCATCTATATAGAACCGTACATTGTCCCCATCCCACACTGCCGCGACATGCTGCCATGCAGAAAGCGAAAGATCTGCGTTACTTTCATGATCATTTGCAGCACCGGCCTCATAGAATGCCACCGCAATCTTCTGTCTAAGAGATGGTTGTCCCTTTGATCCTATCCGGAAGCAGAACGTACTTTCGGTCCCGCCCTCATTACAGAAAATATTATGGATATATGCATCACCAGCATCACCCCATGCGCTAGGATTAATCCATGCAGAAACAGTAAACGATTGTCCGAAATTGATAGCGCTGACATTTATTGCATCATCAACCCCATCAAACTGGACACAGCCGTCATATCTACATCCTGTGCTACGTACTGCGGTACCGTTGTCAGCAGTACCATTGAAACCAGATGATGAGACATCCAAAAAATGCGTATCATTTTCTCCTAACGCAGAAATGTTATCAAAATTATAGAGAAGGATCAGGGAATCATTATACAGTGTATAGTTTGTATCATTCCACGTATAGACAAATGCATCAATATCAGATTCCGTGACCGATACATTGATCTCTACAAAAGTCCGTGCAATATCAATCTGATCACTCGGTGTCACCATCCCATACTCAATAAGCGGTATAGCCGAGGTCAAAGAGAGCAGCATGACGAATACTATTCCGAAAATCAGACTCCTCTGCTGCAATAATCGCATTATAGACGCAATGTCCGGAATTTTTGTATTTAAATATTGCTTTTATAAAAAAAGGAAAATCACTGCAGAAATTTCGAGACAAACGGACTGTTGACTCCCGCTGGTCGCCTGAAATGCCCCGAAGGCCCTTTTCCCAAAAACTCAGTGAACCATGCCTCATGCTCGATCTCCTCATTAAGGATTGCAAGCGCCAGATCATACGTCCTATGGTCCTTGCCGGCAGTCATATTGCATATTTCTGAATACCCCTTGACCGCACATTGCTCTGCTTTGAGCAACACTTCCACAATCGCCTTGACATCAGTCGGATCATCAGGCAGACGCGCAGGCGGACATGCCGACATGTCGTGGAACTGCTTCATATCATCAGGCAGCTTCCCACCTAACTCATAGATACGTGGCATCAACGCCTCAAAATGATTCCGGTCCTCGATCCGTGCATCCTCAGCCACCGCTTTGAGACCTTCCCCATCAAACCCGATCAGGTTCGCCCGCAGAATCGTATAGTAATAATATGTTGTAAGCTCTGCCGATGCATTCTCTACCAGCAATTTCAACAACGCATCGACATCCACTCCAGCATCCTCTATCATCTTTCGTGCAACTTCAGCTGCCACAATGATCCCCCTTAGAAAAAGCAAGATTCCAAAATATTTAACAGTTCTCCCTTATGCTGATAAGTAGACTTAAATAGTATCATAAGTAAGAATGGACCATGACACTTCCCGTAAAAAGCATCATGCGCACGAAGGTTGCAACCTGCACAGCAGACACCACCATCCGAGAAGCGACAAGGATTCTCAAGAAATTCAACACCAGTACTGTAGTCATAATAGACGATGAAAAACACGTATTGGGTGTTTTCTCAGAACGCGATCTGGTCAATAAAGTCATCACTGAGGACAAGGATCTCGACCAACCGGTCAAGGCCGTGATGACTGCTCCGGCTATCTGCGGTGACATCGGCCAGACAGATTTTGAGATAGCAGCTATCATCAAGAAAGAGCACATCAAAAAAGTTCCGATACTCCAAAAGAACAAACTGGTTGGTATTGTCGCAGAACACGATCTGCTGATCAATCTGGCAGACTCATTGCTCAACGAATGAACCATGGATGCCCAAACAGATAAGATGATACGATTCCTGGCTCGGTATGTCGGTGACACTGCGGGCCTCTTTCTTCTTCGGGAGATGAAAGCATTGGGTATGGGCACACAGATATCGACTGCAACCACAGAGCAGAAAAAGAAGCTGATTTCGCGATTGGATAAAAATCTACTGCAAAAAGCTGTCAGTCACGAACGCAGGTCCGCACTTCGCAGTGAACTCAACTCCATCTGCGGCATACAGGATGACTCCATGCGAGAGATAGACAGCATCGGATGGGATTAGATATCATGCTCTGATATGCTCTCGAGCAGCATCTCATGCACAACGCCGTTGGAGACCACTGCTCCCTTGATCGGCCTGTCATATCTCTGCTCATTGCCTTCCAGATCCGTCACCTTGCCACCTGCTTCTTCGACAATAATCTTGACTGCGGCCATATCATGACAGGTGATGCCGGGAAATACTGTGCCAGAAAAATTCCCAGAAGCAACAAGACAGCTCGGATAGATGATGGAACACAACACGAAAGTCTTTATTCCCTTGTTCTTGAATATATCATACAACGGTAGCTGATATGGTGCATAATACCAGTTCTCCACAGCCATGACCATGCGGGATGGATCAGATTCTGCATTCACATGTATCCTTTTCTCATTCAAGTAAGCTCCCTCACCTTTCTCCGCATACCACATCCGATCAATCCACGGATCATAGACAACACCTGCAATAGGAACTCCTTTATGCACAAGCGCAAGAGAAAACGTCGCAACAGGAATACCTGCACTGTAAGGAATGGTCCCATCGACCGGATCGACCACCCACGTATACTCACTATCGCCCTCATAATCGCTTTCCTCCTCACCGATCACGTCATGCTCGGGGAAACGCTGCTTGACTCGCTCGATAAGCATCCTGTTCACAGTCGTGTCCACGATAGTGACCGGAGAAGTATCATCCTTGTACTCAGTCTTGCCATGAGAAAGAAAATTATCTCTAATGACCTCTCCTGCCTGATGAGCAAGTCCTTCCATTAATTCTTGATATTCCATTTTCTTGTTGGCACTTCATTATTGTTTCAGAAACTCGATCTCATCGATACTCTCAACATACTGCACATACGGCAGATGCTCAGCCTGGTCGACAAACCCATTTTCGACCAGAAAATCAAGCAACTGCTTATTCCTCTTTCCGATCAGCAGAATCGGCACCGCAGAGTACACGATCGCCTCTACCCATGCATGGAACAACTCTCCCAATGTACCCACCTGTCCAGGCAACACAACGATACGATCGGTATCCATCAGTTCTGCCACACGGTCATGATACTTAGTAAACACTTTGGTCTCAGTAGAATAGCCGTTCCGTTGATTCAGGCCCGGCGTATCCGAACCTTCCACTACACATCCGATCGCAGTTCCCCCATGCTCCACACATCCCCGTGAAGATGCAGCCATCACACCCGCATTGCCACCGTTTTTCAATGTGTGACCTTTCAGCGCCACACGTCTGCCGATCTCGTATGCCAATGCCTCGACATCCGCATCAGGCCGGCTGCCACCAATAATGTGATGATCATCTTCCTTTGTGCCCACTCCATCCTCATAAAGTTTGCGGACACACTTTCTGGAACTCATCAGACATCACAAGAGTATCAAGTGTTTCTCGTGCTTCATCCGGCACATCACATGCTGCCGAGACCACATTCATCCGTGAAAGCATATACAGAAAAGCCGCGGGAAAATCCATGTCCGCATAGGTCCGCTGGATCTCAATAAGGCGACCAGCAACATACGCCCCGAATTCATCCTGTTCTCCACGGCAGACCGCCCGTCTCCAGGCCTGTGGAAGCACATTCGAAGATCCTGCCACGATACCATCATGTACACACGTTCCCAACTGCAACCCCAGAACTTCATCTCCCACATAGAATGATTTTCCATGCGCATGGCACGCATCAGCGTATTCTCGAGCCAGACGCGAATCTCCAGAACTATCCTTGAGAGCTGCCACAGCCGGGTGCTTGCAATATTGCTCTACCTTTGCTGGTTGCAGATTCTTGCCATCAGTCATATGCGGATTGTTATACAGGATTAACGTGGTACCATCACTGAGCGCATCAACCACTTCATCAACAATAGCTGTCGTCCCTCTCCGCGTGCATCGACCGTTTCTCTTCCGGTTCAGATATACGGGCATGAGCACCACATAATCCGCACCATCTCGGGCTGCAGCAACTGCCATATCCACTGACTGTGCTAGATTCTTTGACGTCTCGTGCAGATTACGGCCCGTGATGCCTGCAGCGACTTGTAATCCAGGACATTTGTTTGCGGCATCGATGGCCAGCCTATTATGACGCTTCACATCCTGCGCATCACAGTTATAAAACCTCCCAGTCGTGCCCATCGGAAAAACTATATTTGCTCCAATGCCATCAGCATACACATGTCGTATCAATTCACGATACGAACATTCCGAGGGCGGTGTGCATAATGGCGTGATCAGTTCTGCATATTTCATATCTCTTCTTCTCCTATGATGATAGGGTCCCACTGCATGATGAACCGCTCGAGAGTATCTCCCCGTATCAGGCCTTCCTTAATCTTCAGCTCTCCTAATGCTACAAGAACCTCCGCATCCAACCCGAGAATGTCATACACTTGGTTGGAAGTGAACCAATCATCCGTTGTCGTATCCTCTTTGGCACAAGGATACTCATGGAATCGCTGCAACGCACCGGCTGCATAATCGGTGCCCTCTGCATACTCTGCAGCAACCCCACATAGAAACAATGGATACGGAATCTCAGAGGCCCTAAGGAGCGCTCTCATGGCTTGACTGGTCTTATCATACTGGATATTCCTATCCACTGCCACGTAGGCAGGATGATTCCCGATGGATGTGAGCAAAACTCTCTCGAACTGAAAAGCCACCCCCTCATGTGCAAATCCGAGAGTAGTAAGCTTCATGAAATGGGCGTCTTGCTGCGGATCCGGAAATGCCGCCAGAAGACAGCCATGATGATATCCGACAAAAGCACCACCTTCATCCAAGGCGGCCGTTACCTCAGGTACACGCGCCGCGTACTCTGCAAGAGCATATTGCCCAGCACTCGCATCGCGTAATTGCCTATCAACCTCTCCATTCCATGTAGAACGATCCATCACTGAACAGCAATATACGATTGATATTTAAATATTTGGGAAAAAGACACCACTTCTCACTCACAACTCTACTGTACCTTCGAAAAACCGTCAAAGTGCACCGTCGGATCATCGAGATCAAACACTTCAATGACCTTATACGTACCCCGGGTGTAAGGCACTCTATCGCGCAGAAAATGCGTGGCCTCACAAATTATTATACTGGCACGCGGCCGGGATAACTGCTGATTCCCTTTCGTCTCCAGAAGCGGCAATTCGCCCTCCAACCAGTAATTCCGTTGTCCTTTCTTCAAAAACGCATAGACTTCACCAACAGCCACTTCCTCAGGAATACATTCCTCTTTCATGCGACGTCCCTGCTCGTACTCGGAAATGTCACGCAAAGCAAGATCAGGATTGAATTCAACCTGTATTCCCATACCATAGGATTCATGGTTATAGTATAAAACATTTCCTAAGAAGACTCAACCATAAAGCACGACACCAGTCACAATGAAGACTTGCAAAACAAACTGCGAAACATACATCACGATGATGGGTTTCCTTATGCAGAAAACCATAGATCGAAAAATCAATGAGATTAAAAGATAGGAGTCCCACGTTATCAAACAATTCTGTGGAAGTGCATTTTTACATTTTCAAGTAGGTGCATTTAATAGTGATGAAAAAGTGTTCGGAGATACTGAATCAAAGACAGAATCACCACCACAATAAACATTATATACCCCGCATCATATCCATACGGGTGGCAACCCTATTCATCATCCATGGCGCATACGGAAATCCTCAAGAGAACTGGTTCCCATGGCTCAAAAGCAATCTCGAGGCGCAAGGCCATACGGTATACACTCCCACGTTCCCGACCCCAAAAGGACAGACACTCTCCGCATGGAAGAAGGCATTCGAACCATATCAGAAATTCATGGACAGCAACACCATCATGATCGGTCACAGTCTGGCACCTGCATTCATCCTCTCCCTTCTTGAAACATATAAGGCACGCGCTTGTTTCTTCGTCTCCGGGTTCATCGGACTGCTCGACAACAACACATTTGATCCTATCAATACCACATTTGTCTGCAAGGATTTTGACTGGGACACTATCAAGAGGAACTGCCCGGATTTCTTTCTCTATCATGCCGACAATGACCCATATGTCCCGCTGGAAAAATCCAGGGAATTTGCCTTCCACCTCAATACGACACCGCACATCATAGAAGGCGGAGGACATTTCAACGCAGATGCAGGCTACCTGCAATTCCCTCTGCTCCTCAAAGACATAGAGGCCTTGTTATGATTCTCCCGAAAAAACTCACAAAAGGAGATACCATTAGCATCATCGCCCCATCTAATCCCATTACCGGTGACCGGAAATTTCTACTGGACAACGCCATCCACAAGCTGGAAGATGCAGGTTTCAAGACCATCTGCGCATCACATTGCGGCAAAACCGATAGATTCGGAGTCTCGGGAGGCGAACCGCACGAACGTGCTGATGATCTCAATAAGATGTTTGGTGACCCAACAATCAACGCAATCTGGTGTGCCCACGGCGGATCCACCGCAAACCAGATCCTCCCATATATCGACTGGAAAATTATCAGGAACAACCCGAAAATATTTCTCGGCATGAGCGACATCGATGTCCTTCATATGGCCATCAACAAAATGACAGGACTTATCACCTTCCATGGATCTGACCCGAAAAGCGGACGCGGTCTTGACCTGGACCTTGACTATACCTGGGACTGCTTCAAAGAACGATTAGTAGGCAAACAAAAGCACATCGTTGCATCATCTTCCCGAAAGACAATACGCAAAGGGAGGGCAGAAGGTCGTATCATCGGCTGCAACCTTTCTTCTATCTTGAAACTTGCAGGCACAGAATACTTCCCTGATTTCACCGACGCAATCCTCTTCCTTGAAGGCTACAAAGATGATATGCGCCACACAATCTGTAAACTGCAGCAACTTGAACAGATCGGAGTATTCAAAAAGATCAAAGGCATGGTGATCGGTTACGTCGTGGGATTCCAGGATGAAGAACTCAAAGAAGAATTGCAGATTACTTCCTCCTTCGAAGATATCATACTGGACATCACGAAAAGCTCTACATTTCCCATCATCAAGACTAATGACTTCGGCCATTGCTCACCGAATTGTTTCCTTCCCATCGGCGCACCAGCTCGGATAGACACAGATCGATCCAACATCGATATCACTGATCATTTCCTAGAATAATCGAGGCAGCACATGCACACCCAAACCCTTATTGTACATACCCCGCAGCACGACGTAGAGGTAGAGTGTCGTTACCGGATCATCAACACCAAAGATGTCCCCACCAGCAAGCAGCAATTCGCAGATATGTGCAAACAGGGATGCCGCAACTATGACAGCAAATACTGCTGCCCACCTTTCTCTCCATCATTCCAGGCATATGTCAAAGAACCTTATATGCTTCTTCTGATCCTGAAGATTGATCTTGACCAGTTCGACTACAAGGAATACCACAAGCTGCGTGTCGGCAATGCAATCATCAAACCGCGTATCGAACGGGTCATGCGGGCGCTCGAACCCTACACCGATTCGAAGTTCTGCAGCAGCGGCGCATGCCGTCTCTGCAAACCCTGCAAAAGAAAAGCAAATAAGCCATGCCAACACCCAGACAAGATGCGCTTCAGCCTGGAAGCACTGGGAGTGGACTGCAATAAGCTGGCAGAGACTGCTTTTCATGTACCCTTGGTCTGGTACAAAGAGAAGAAAGCCCCCACCTACACTTCCGTTCTCTCGGGATTACCGCTCAGAAAACAGGAGGATATACTGGATCTGACCCGGCGGACACTCAAAAAAACTACGTAACCCGAATCTTTTTATATCACTACAACATAATAACAATATGTCGAAAAGAAAAATGCAGGATGTGCTGTATTGCGGTCACCATCTTGATGAAGGAAGAAAAAAATTCTTCTCAAAGTTCGGCTACAATCTTGAACGTTGGAGACCCGGCGGCTCCTTCCAGCACAAATACCAAAGTCTGCCTGCCTGCCTCTTGACAGAGGGGCTGCCCCCCACAAGGGCAAAGTCGCTAGAAAAAACCACGCACCTGCCGCATGTGATGATCGGCTCTAAGGAGATGAGATTTAATCCACGCTATACCTCTATAGTGGACTCCCTGAAGAGAGATGCCGGGGTCCGTTATCTCAGGCACGGATCAACAGACAAGCAAGTCATCGATGCGGTGCAGAAACTGGTCCCACCAAAGGATCCTTCCTGCCACCCTTTCGCACCACCTAAAGCAGGAAACCTTCTCGTCGTTGATGATCATCCCGTCATTTTTCAGGGATTCCAGGCATATGTCAACGGAACACCTCATGGACTCTACACAGCTGAAAACAAACAGAAAACGCTGCAGATTCTGCAGCACCAGGGTGGTGATATCGCCGTAGCATTTGTAGATAAGAATCTTTCAAGAAAAGAATCAGGCAAGGATCTGCTACCGCTGATCGGTCATCATTTTCCGATGATAAGTCCGATACTGATGAGCATGCAGCTTCTTCCGGACGAGATTGATACTGCCTGGGAAGAAGAACTCATCTGCGGCAGCTTGGACAAACAGAATAACCCTGAGCATCTGATATGGGATAGACTGGCATACTGGCAGGATATGGCGCACAAGTCAATCTTGGCTGGACGACCCAAGGTATATCTGATCAGTGGCGCATCAGCATCAGGCAAGACAACGGTAGCCGAACGTATCGGATCTTCACTGCTGAATATGCATTGGTGCCAGAGCTATACCTCACGCCCGTTCCGTACTATGTCAGAGGTCGGTCATTATTTCAAAGACAGGGCCACACTCGACCAGATGCTAAAGAGCGACCCTGGACGCTACCTAAGATGGACCCACGGACCTGAACAGCATGATTATCTCTTGGATCGCATGGAAATTGATAATGCCATACAGAACGGTCGGGATGTGGTCATTGCAACAGCATCGCCTGATGCAGTAGAACAGCTCTATGCGACCTATCCCGATATCTACACGATTTTCGTGAATGTCAATCCTGAAGTCCTCAGGAGTCGCGTAAGCCAGCGTGAAGAGCGGCGACGCAGTATCGATCGTGAGCTCAAGGCTCTTGCTGGATTAAAAAGAATAAAGTGGAACGATGTAATAGATAACAGCAATCTGCCAGCTCAACAATCCAGCCAGCCGGAGATCAGCCAATCTGCCATAGACAGGATGGCGCAGGATCTACGGATCCAGATAATCCAGCAACGCTACAGGGGAACTTTCGTATACTCGGAACTTCTCAAGCAGTTTCTGCGGGTGCGCCCGCACCTCCGCGCTTTCCCCTCGCCCTAGTATTCTCCAGACCCATCCTTGCCTCTACCATATCCATCAAGAGTTCCAGCATCTGCGACAGCTCTGTAAGAGTTACCAGTTCATCTGAAGCAATCCCATCAGGAACATCCACCAGGGATGCTTCCACTGCATATCTTTGCTCATTTACTATCATCAGATCCGAATTGCTGTATGAATAAAAGAGTTTATAGAAAGTTTCGATAGCCAATTTGATCCGCTCCATCCCTTCCATGGTCCAGGGATGCGGAAACCTCTGCATCCTTTTCCATTTTCTGGCATTGTACTTGATGACATCTGTCAGCCTATCGATATACCCGATGATATGATAATAATAATACCCCTGATGGACAGAAAGGACGTTTTCTTTGCTAATCATCCTCATGCAGTAACTGACAAATTTGGTGATAGCATCATGCTTATCCTCTATAGTATCCAACAGATGCCGGTCGGCATTCCTGACACCTTCCAACAGACAATTATAAGTATCCAGCAACAGAAGGAAAACACGCCGGAGCACAGAACTGAAGTCTCGTGAAGTGCTCTCCTGGATATCCTTGATACTGCAGCGATCTACTTCCTCACGCACAATCTCATATCCCACCAGACGATTAACTTCCAGATGGATGACCGACAACACGCTGACTTCCTCGTGATAGCGACCGTAGGAGATGATCGGAGAACGGAAAGACACATTCACGGTGTCATACCCTATCCGATACAGGCTCCTGATCGAGAACATTATCAATGTCCGGTCGAGTCCCGTGACATCGAGATTGGCTTCTCGCTCCTCGGCCGATCTCTGCAGATTTACAATCAGCTGCTTTTCCTGCACCTGTACATCGAGTTCATCACCTTTCTGTATCCGCTGCTGCTTTACCCACTGCTTGGGAAGTGACAGACCGTAGGTAGAAGGACCGTATTTGATGACCTTGCGTATCATAGTACACCTACATATATATGACACTTATAAAATTATCTATATGTATATATATCATATATACGAAATCAATATATAAGGCACCGGCATCTAGCTATACATGAAGCGACGAAAATATCACATCACATACACGCCATTCACCTTTCACCTGCTCAAGCAGGCGGAAGAGGAACAGCCATACATTCCTACAGAAGAAGATATCAATTTCTATCAATGATTATGCATCCCATGCTCCTCAAAAAAGATGCTTAGGAAGAAAGTCGCTACACCGATAATGACGAGCATGACCGAAGCCGCATAGATATGGTCAAAGAGGAGTAATAGAGCCAGGAATACCACAAACGCAGTGATTCTCCCCATATGCATATAGAACTCACGGTTCAACACGGAATTGGATGTGTGCTTGTGACTTGTCTTGAAAAAGAACGTATGTATGGGAAGTATCCATAGAGGAGCAAAAAGCCCGCCCGCAGTCTGCAGCACGGCCAGACTTCCGATGGATCGGGCAAAGACGCGCCCTATCAATGATGCGCCCTGACCGAACGCGCCGATAGTGACAAGCTTTCCTACTCCCCGACGATCGCTCATGCGCCCACTCACATACGACACTATTGCGTACCCGGCATTACTGACAAAATAGAGACTACCAATAGCCAGCAGATCTACCGATATCAGGAAAAGGAATATCGGCCAGATAAACCCACTTCCCACAAAGATCGCCCCCTCTATGAAGTACACCATATTCTTAGACATATGTGCAAGATCAATAATCCCCCGCACCTCATGGACCGGATGGACTGATATCTCTCGTGAAACAAGAAGAGCACAAGAGGCAGCCGCAAGAAGGAGCACCGTAGCAAAGAAGGCGCCGTTGAACCCGAACTGCGTGATCAACCATCCGCCGAACAAAGGACTGGTGACACTCAGTAACATGGGTATGCTCTTCAAGGTCCCCAGCTTACTGCCTTCATCTTTGCGCCGGGTACTGTGTATGAAATAATAGTGATGGGACATCCAGTAGAAAGAAAGTGCCGTGGCATTCAGGAATCCGGCCAGAAAAAGGAATCCATAGTGGCCAAGCACCGCTGTCGCCGCGTCAACAGCGTACAACATCATATAGAAAGCGATGACTAATGTATAACTGACAATCAGCCCTCTCTTAAGCCCCATCCGGCCAAGCACATGATCGACCGCCAAATGCATCAAATAGGAGATCCCCAGCAGGACAATCTCGAAAACCACCACTTCTGTCAGACTGAATCCCTCAGTCAGCAAGAAGATGGGCACAAACAAAGATATAAGACTCAGTCCGAACCCTCTGAGCGCATCACTGACAAGCAATTCATTGTACTTATTCAACAAGAATTTGTGCATATGGAAATGATGCTTATGATACTCCATAGCTTCTTTCCGCCAGAACCTATATTAAAGTGTAACCCCCCAGCAGAAGGATGAACATCCTCTTTGTGCATGGTTTCGGCGGTAGCAAGTATGAATGTACGCCTATCGGGGATTACATCACCTCCCATATTGACGCCAAGTGCCATTATTTCGAATATCTCTCATTCAACCGCGGCCAGGTCCCCATCGCTGCAATAGCCGAAAAACTGCAGCAATTCTGCATAACCAAGGATCTCGATCCAGATATGATCATAGGCATCAGTCAAGGAGGCATCATCGCCGCCCACTATCTTGAAGTCCTCCATGCACAGAAGCAGACGACGTGCCTTACCATATGCTCACCATTCCATGGATCATTTCTTGGCTACCTGATGGACCGCCCCGGAACCAGAGAATTACGGCCTGGCAGCCGCTATCTTGTCAATCTCAGGGCACTGTGCGGACGCGGTCAGAACATATACTACGGTATCTGGAATCCCTGCGACCTCATGGTCCTTCCGGGATCATCGGCGCGTACCCGATTCATGTCCAGAACACGTATGGTGATTGCACCATTGCATCAACTTACCTTCTGGCGGAAGCGGACCAAAGAGTTTGCGCTCTCCATAGCAGCACAGATTCAAAGATGCTGATCCCGCATCTTGCACGCCTCATAGAAATCGCATTGACCGCTCCCCCTGGAATTCTGCCACCTGCATAAAGGACTCTCCTTGCGAGGGTAATCAGATATATCAGTACTCTGCGTCGCCCCGGTCACAAACGCACACTCTTTTTTTGCCAACTCGAGCAACTCCGGATACACTCTGATAGAACGTTCCCCGCACTTGAGAAAATTGATGGCCACCCCCTCTGGCGGATACCCATCCGTATCGTGCCCAAGAAGC
>CAZMDB010000015.1:0-20778 GCA_964565095.1 uncultured Methanosarcinales archaeon
CTGCTCGACTACCTTTCTCTGAGTTGATCTAACACGACCTGAATCAATCTTTGCTCTTTCCTGACAGCAGCTACGATGTGCTCCTGGCTATAGGAGTGACGGAGTTTCTTGACCTGTCTGCCTTTTTGAGCGAATCCTCGCGAGTTCTTACTAAGGGTGGCCTGCTAGGTATCACCTTTCCCCTCGCTAGCAAGCATACAGCTACGCTGGATCTTTGTGCATACACGATTTCCCAGGTACACACCCTGACACGCAATTTTGAAGTTCTGGACGAGCATATTTTTGAGGCCTATACGAAAAAAGGGCATCCTGTGCGTCATTTGGGCATGATCCTGAGGAGATAGGTTTTATATAGAAAAAGTGCTGCAGTTGCGTATATGGATAGCAGCCGTTATGCAACTCAAGTAAGGTTTCTGGGCGATGAAGCACAGAACATACTGGAAAAGTCTAGCGCTCTGGTTATCGGATGTGGTGCTTTGGGTAGTGCTGCCGGCGCATTGCTTGCAAGATCGGGAGTGCAGAACATCATCCTGTTTGATGATGATGTAGTTGAACTGTCAAATCTGCAACGGCAGAGCGCATATGAGGAAGCAGATGCAGGTAAGAAAAAATGCCATTCATTGGCTGCTCATCTGGAGGGAATCAACAGTAACCTCATTGTTGAGGCCAGGGATGAACGCGTGACTCAAGAAAACATCGATAGTCTTCCCCCTGCCGATATCCTGCTCGACTGCACTGATGACCTGCAAATGGCATATCTTATTAACGCATATTGCACTGATCGGCGGATACCTTATGTACATGCATCCGTTGCTGGAGCACGCGGTACTCTCTTCGCTTATACCGCCACTATGGATTTTCCATGCTTCCGTTGCGCCATCGGCATGAAGTCAGGAGGGGATGATGCACAGAACAGCGGCATGCTCTCTTCTACGCCATCCCTAATTGCCTCCCTCCAGGTAACCTACGCGATACGCCTCCTTATTCACGAGACTGTCTCACCTTCCTATCTGTGCGTGGATTGCTGGGATATGCAGATACAGCACCTCAAGATTAAGAAGAATCCTCAATGTCCAGTCTGCGGAGGAGGTGCTTGATGGATGAAAGAGATGGGGTAACTATCTCTGGGATTGTGCTTAACACGGTACTCTTCATTCTGAAGCTTCTCGGCGGTATACTGAGCAATAGCATTGCCGTACTTTCTGATGCATTCAATTCACTGACAGATATAGTGGCATCAGTTGCCATTTTTGTGGCCGTGCGCATGGCCAAAAAGAAGGCTGATGCTTGTCATCCCTTCGGGCATCATCGTGCAGAACCTCTTGCTGGTGTTATTGTTGCTATTTTTGCAGCCGTTCTGGGATTCGAAATACTCAAGAATGCAATCGGAAATCTATTTGCAGATCCTGATATAAATTTTGGCATATTAGCTATTAGTATCCTCGCGATTACTATTCTCACCAAGAGTGTGATGGCGATGGTGTACTTCAGGAAAGGATGGAAACTGCACAGCCCCGGTATCCTCGCAGCTGCAGTAGATTCGCGCAACGACATCCTGGCCAGTTCCATAGCTCTTGTAGGTGTCATCGCTTCCATGATGGGTATCAGGTATATCGACAGCGTTGCCGCTATTCTCATCAGCTGCTTCATCTTCTACTCTGCGTATGATCTTGGTGTACGCAATATAGATTATCTTATGGGTAAGGCTGCGGATCCACAGATAATCCGTAATGTGAAGAATATTGTTCGCAAAATCAAAGGCGTCAAAGGTACTAATGACATCTTCACCCATTATGTCGGGACTTTCCTGCATATCGAAATCCATATTGAAGTAGGCAAGAGTACACGGCTCGACCGTGCCCACGACATCGGCAAAAAAGTCCAACATGCGATCGAGGCCATTCCCGCCGTTGATCGTGCCTTTGTGCATATCGATCCGCGTTAGATGGCTGTTGCCTCTTCTTTCTTTACTGCCTCTGAAACAATGAAAAGCTTTTCGTGGGGCTCCAGTTTCCTGATTATCGGGTACTGAGATGACGGCAGAAAAAGCTCTTGAAATATGTGACCTCCATGCAACCGCATCTCCGTATTCACGTACGCGGGATGGATACACTCCCTCCTATCTTCCCGACACACGCGTAGTACGCATATCCATGACTGAGAGAACAACATATCTAAGTAGGCAATATCCAGAAGAACAATGAATCTGAGGTTTGATAGTTTCCCGTAAGCATCAAAGACCGTGCTTTTGGGAACATTCATCTTCTGTGCAATCTTTCTGAGGCTTTGTCTACTGTTCTCACGGAGAAGACGCAGGAGACGCGTTGCGATTTCCATACAGGTCAAGAGACCCTGCGTTTTTTTATCTCTACTTGCAGAATACCCGGAAATACTACGGCACTCATCTCTTCTTCTTATGTGTGTGATTCAGGATGAAGATGATGCGAGCGATCTTCTGAATAAGGGTGATGATGACAAAGAGAGTCAACGCGTACAGGACCAGTATCAGAAAATCAACCCCGAGACCTATCATATCGGTATTGAAGATGATAGCACGTCGCAACAAGTTGGATGACATGATGAAGGGAGTCTTTGCCATGATGGGCTGAAACACCTCCGGCATGCTTTCCAAAGGAAGAATTAAGTCAGAAATCAAGATGAAGACGGTGCCTATGGATACAGAGGCGAGTATCGCGCTCTGCGAACTTGATACTGCGTATCCGACACACATGCCGATGAAAATGAATACGAAGGCCGCTGAGAATGAGACCAGAATGACATTGAGCAAATTTGTCATTACATCTATGCCAAATCCCCAATGAGCTACTGCAATGATGATGAATAACTGAAGGGCTATCAGGATCAAGACTGTCAGGAAGGCAGATAGGAGAAATGTGATATCCCTGGATGGGGTTATGAATATCCTGAACCGAGCAGGGGACAGCTTTTCACGAGTAATCAATGTTGAGGCAAGCATGATCGACACAAACATGATTACAAACATCATCAGTGTGGGAAAAATGTAGTTGAGGCGCGATGATTCAGTTATGACCGATTCCGAATCCACAATCACAGGATTGACTATGCTTGATACGTTAGTGATCTCGATCCCGGAGAGTCGATCAATATCTTGCTGAAGAGCTGCATCCAATTGCCCTATGCGGTTCTTGATATCGGATAACTTGTCCTGTTGGAGCGAAATTGCTGAGACGATCTTTTTGGATTCCGAATCCGCATCATCCAGGCGCGAGGCCAGATCATCAAGTTTCTTCTGGGAATTGTCGATGGCGTTGATCAATCGCTGTCGGTTCTCCTCAAGCTTATCTGTATTCTGATTCAATGCCTCTTTGATAGGCGCAACCGCATCCTCTGCATCTTCTGCGATGCTATTGGTCTGTGATTCATTTACCTCGAGAATATCATCTACAAGAGAATCCAGCTCCTTGTATATATCTTCTGCATTCTTCTGTACCTTGGATGCATAGTTCTCTGTTGAGAATCCTGTATCGCGTATGTTCTTGATACTGACATGATCTTCGGAATAACTCATGTTCAGGTCTGCCACGCTGCCCTTGATGGTACCAAGTTCAGCACTAACTGCGGTTGTCTGTTCGTCAAGCGCATTGATATAGGTCTGCTGACCCTGTTGCAGATGCTGTACAGTGGTGTCTATAGAAGTGACTAATACTGCTGCCAGATCAGAGGATATCCTGCTTTTCTCACTAGTCAATACATTGTCAAGGGAATTCTCGACAAGACTTACAATACTGGTCTTAGAAGTGTCCACCAATACCTGGATACGATTGATCTTTCCTTCCTCTATGCTGAAATTCCGGGGATAGACGACACAGGCATGTATCTTGCCGGCTTTGATAGATTTCACACAAGATGACACATCTGTGAACTGTGTTATCTGATACTCGGAACCAAGCGCTTCGGTAAACATGCGAGCAGTCTGAGTGCCGCCATTATCATGGATACCAATATTCAGCTCGAAAGGCGCTGCGTTATTGAATGCGAAACCGGCAATAATCATGATCAGGAGCGGTCCCAGAAGTATGATTGATGCCGCACTGCGTGAACGCAGCAGGATCTTGAAATTCTTCTCTATGAGTTTGACAAGTTTCATTTCTTCTTCCCTTTCTTCCTAAACTTTTTCTTCCCCTTCTTGGATTCCTTCTTCTCTTGCTTCTTCGATTCCTCCTTCTTGGGTTCATATTGCTTGAGCATTAGATTCTCGAACACCTGGTTAAGGGTTGGTTCATTCACATGAAGATCAATAAGAACATCTCCTTGCTCCTTGATGCTCTGCATAAGACGATCAACCACCATCTGCGGACTGCTGCTCTGGAGTTCCAGTTCGCTGCCTTTGTTGAGCGAGAAGGAAATATGATAGTGCTTCTGTGGCTTCAGGTCTTCGAGGTATTTGTCGTATTCGCCCTTGAGAGTCTGCACATGGATCTCATTGTGCGGTGCCACCAAGCGCTTTAGTTCGGCTGGGGTACCCACATGAGCAAAATTCCCCTTGTAGAGGATACCAATCCGGTCACAGATGTTTTCCAACTCATCCAGAAAGTGTGAGGAAAGAATAATAGTCGTACCCTTATTATTGATCTTGCGTATAAGGTCCCACATCTGCGCACGCAGATGGGGATCCAGGTCTGAAGTAGGTTCGTCCAGAATAAGTGTAGCAGGATCATGTATCAGCGAACAGGCAATGTCCAGACGCTTCTGCATGCCGCCCGACAGATTCTTCGACAATACGTTGCGGAACTCCCAGAGTCCCATCAGCTTTAACAGAATGAGTGCATTGGTCTCTTTTGCATCCTTGCTGAGACCGTACAGCGTACCGAAAAGATTCAGGTTCTCTTGGGTAGTCAGATCACCATAGAACGAAGGTTCCTGAGAAGCAAAGCCAAACAGTCTCTTGACCTCATTATGATGACGGATCACTGAACGGAACTTATTTATGCTCTCCTTGTCACTCTCATACGAGAGCAGATGCATAGCCCGGAACAACACTTCTCCCTCACTAGGTGGCAGCGCCCCGATAAGCGTGCTGAGCAGTGTCGTCTTACCGCTTCCAGAGGATCCAATGATGCCGAATATCTCCCCACTGTAGACGTCGAAAGAAAGCTTGTCAAGAACGGTGTACTTCCCGAACCTCTTTGCTATCTCGTCCACCTTGAGAACTACATCAGCCATGAGAGGTCATCCTCTTCTGAGTTTTTTAAATATGTCGTATAACTGGCAAGTAACTACTGCTTATCACTGGAGCGGGGACATAAAGGTTTTTAAATGTTGATTGCGGTAATTTACTCATGAAAAAACTATTCACTCCTCTCTCCAACGGATTCTTGATTGTCTCTCTGTTAGGTGTGATCATATTTGGATGGTATACCGCATCCGGCTCGCTTCCTCTCCAATGGGGTTTCACACTGACCTTCATGTGCGTCATCCTCGTAGTAGCAGCGATGGTGTCGGCCACCCCTGAAGACAAATATCTCGAGAAGACTGCCAAGAAATAAGCAATGCCTTGTAAGATTCTCATATAAAGTTGACAAAGTTATGGTGCGGTTCGCCATGGCGGCTCAAGCGCACTTCAGAAAAAAACAAATATGGGGACGCCAGGATTTGAACCCGGATCTGCTGGTCTGGAGCCAGCCATTCTGCCAGATTATACTACGCCCCCGATACAAGGAAAAAACTGGCAGTTATTTATAAATCTTTTGAGGCCCTCAGCTTCTTATCTATTTGCGGGTATCCCTTCGACATCTCTCCTAATACTACAGGATGCACAGACAGGGGATACCGGAAACACTTTGAGATACTCTGGTAAGCGGCGAACACAGAATCACGCGTAGACTCCGACTGATTCGCGGATATCCTTTCGTGTGACACGCTTATGCCCGTTGAGAAATGCATGCCTGCACACGTCCTCGCAGTTCTTCAGAAATTTCCGTGAATTTTCCGAACGCTCGTAAATCTCACTGATCAACGACCGTGGCAGGAATTCTTTGCCATGCAAACGGTTCCTGATAAGAGAGATTGCTTCTTCTTCATTGAACATGGTCACATAGAATAAATTTCTTTTGAGGTCATCTAGCTGCGCACCTTCAGCCTGGATCTCTTCGATATCATGCGTCACGTACACGATACTTTGAAAATAGCCTTTTCTGACATATTCGTCGATCGCATCGTGATCATCTACCGTCAGATGCTCGGCTTCATCAAGAAGCAGGATCATATTGCGTGATCGGATCTTGAGCATCTTGCCCAGCACACCGAACCGCTCGTACAACAACCTATCCAGGTTCAAAGGACCATGCAATCGATTGCACGCAAAGTAGATGACGCGACGTCGTCCTGCAAAACGGCTGATCACTGATTTGAGGAATGTCGTCTTCCCTACACCGTAGCGACCGACCACCATGCATCTGTTGCCTCCAGAAATGCATTCTTGGACGGAATCTACCACTTCCTGCTGTCCGATAAGGTTATCATAGATTACCCCCGGCTTGATACTGAATGGATTGTGACGGAATCCCATCTCAAGATACCAGATCGGTTTGGGCTGCCTCATTCTTCGACCTCCACTTCGGTCCGGACCTTCTGTGAAGAAATGGGATTTTCCTCAGTCTCGATGCCATGCACACTTAATGCGATGCGCAGATACTTCGGCAGGACCTCTCCCTTGCCTTCCTGCACCACAAACTCGCAGACACGATCGCAATTTTTGAGCAGCTGCTTGATGTTTCGGTTAGAAAGCTCAAACAACTTGAGAATCACATGATCAGAGAGAAAGAAATGATCACTGAAACGCTCCCGCACAATACGGAGCGCATCAAAATTGTTCATCGGGGGGATCACGATGTGGCGCCCCTGCACTCTGTCGATAATACTGGGTGGCATATCCAGCTGATCCGAATCATGGATGGTAAAGATCACCGATCGGATGTAATCCTGGTCGAAATAGTACTTGATCTTCTCGAAATTCTTACTGGATATATGCACTACATCATCAAGAAGCAGGATCATACCCTTCGGCTTCTTCTTCATCATGTTCCCGAGGAACCCTCGTCCTTTCTTGTTGAGTATCTGCTCTATGTCGGGCTCCCCACGCAGATGCGCACCATCGATGTACGCCACTCTTCCTTCCCCACGGAAACGCGAGATGATCTGCTGTAACATCATCGTCTTGCCGGCACCTTCGGAGCCTTCGAGCAATACCATGTGGCCTGCAGCAGTAAAATAGAGAAGATCCTCGACTAACTGAGAATAGTTGACCAGCGTATACTCTGACTCGAAAGGGTCTGTGGTGAACGGATTTTTGGAAAGCCCGAATCGCTCATACCATTCCATTATCGCATCTATCTCCCTTCACGCCCTCTATCTCTGCAAGGCCTTCTTCCTGGACGGACGAATCTTTTCTGCTCCTTTGCCTTTGACACGAAGCCCGCGACTCTTGCGAGCTGCAGAAGTAAGCCCTCTATGAGCTCGTCGCGTCTGCGACGGTCGAGCAATCCATGAATAATTCGGATCCTTGAGTACCGCCGGGTGCGCGCGATCCACCAGGATCACTTCATACCAATAATGCTTTCCATCCTTTCCCACATAGTAGGAGTTAAGCACTTCACAGTTCGGGAATCCCTTGACCGCACGCACTTCTGCGATGTGCTGGTAATTGACATTAAGCGAGACACGGATCGTATTCCGCTTTGGCCGCTTGCCAGAACGATAATTTGTACGCTCATGGCCACCTCGCTTGACCCGCTGCCGCACAAGAATAATTCCCTGCTTGGCCTTGTATCCTAGATTCCGTGCGCGATCCAACCGTGTCGGCCGCTTGATCCGCAGTGTAGCCGGCTGCTTGCGCCACTCAGTGACTGCGTCTTTGATATCTTCCTTCGATCGATTCTGAAACGTTTTCTTGATGTATGCGTACATTCCCATATAAAACACCTTCCGGATTCAGGAACCCGCTTTCTGCAGATATTCCTACATTTCCTACAGGGCGGAAACTGGGTGCTATTTATAAATTTTTTGTTATCAAAACTACGCTTCTCGACGAGATCTCCACAGTACATCACATAAACGACATGTCCCCTGCAACCTTAACATTAAAATACAAGCATCCCTCACTCAGCCAAATGACCACCAACAGTACAGGCTTGATTTGGGGAATCTCAGATATCGTCAATGTCGCACTTAGCCGCTTTGCCGTCGCCTTTATCATCCTTCTTACCGGTCTTGTGTTAGGGCGACTCCTAGGCAAGCTTGCACAGAAGTTATTGACAGAGATGGAAGTGGACAAAACCATCAAAGAGGCCCTCCACCTGCGATTGCCTCTCACTGAGGTCATCGCTACTGCTCTGACTTACCTCATCTACTTTATCGCCATCGTGATGGCACTCGATAATCTCGGTATCGCCACACAAGTCCTCAATATCATCTCCATCGGCGTGATGGTCATAATCATCCTCTTTATCTTCCTTGGCATCAAAGACTTCATCCCCAACGCTATCTCCGGCCTCTTCCTGCATCGCAAAAAATTCATCTCTGAGGGCGACCACATCGTCGTCGATGACGTGGAAGGGACTGTGATATACCTCAACCTCGTGGAGACTCGCATAAAGACAGAGTCAGGAGACACCATCTACATCCCTAACAGCCAATTAACTGCGCACAAAGTGATCAAGCGCTATACCACGAGGGGCCTGAAGCAACCACGAACACACAAGAAGTAAAGCCGCGCTTTCTCGACAGAAGCTACTTACATTTTCTACAGCTAGCACTTGCTTCTTACCTACTTGAAAATAGTGCCAAATGTTTATATACCGTCATCACGGAATTTTCCTCATCCAGCCGTCATGATAGGACGGCTTTCATGCTGTCTCCAATGCCTCGCGCAGAGATACCGCATCATGAGCAGGAAAAAGAGGTTTTACTAATGGAAAAAGATAAGGAATTCATTCTCTGGTTCGATCAGATCGGCATCGAAGATGTGCCGCTAGTTGGCGGCAAGAATGCCAGCCTGGGAGAGATGTACAGGAATCTTACGCCGAAAGGCGTCCGTGTACCTAACGGATTTGCCGTGACCGCGTATGCGTACCGCTACCTACTGAAAAAGACTGATGCAGTAGACAAGATCCGCGACATCCTTTCAGATCTTGACACGAAGGACATGAAGAACCTGGCTGAACGCGGACATAAAGTCAGAAGCCTTATCCGTAATCTGGAATTCCCGGAAGAATTACGGTCATCGATCATCGATGCGTATAAGAATCTGGAAAAGCAGTATGGAGAGCATGTGGATACTGCTGTGCGTAGCTCAGCAACTGCTGAAGACCTACCGGATGCCTCTTTTGCAGGGCAGCAGGAGACCTACCTGAATATCCATGGATACGAAGAAGTCATTGAGGCGTGCAAGAAATGCTTCGCTTCACTTTTCACCAACCGGGCTATCTCCTACCGTCAGGATAAGGGATTCGATCACTTCTCCATCGCCCTTAGTATCGCTGTCCAGAAAATGGTGCGCAGCGACAAAGCGACCAGTGGCGTCATGTTCTCTATCGACACAGAAAGCGGCTTCAAGGATGCTATCTTTATTACCGGTGCGTACGGGCTGGGAGAGAACGTCGTGCAGGGAGCTGTCAACCCGGATGAATTCTATGTGTTCAAGCCGACTCTGCGTGAAGGCAAACGACCCATCCTTATGCGAAAAATTGGCGAGAAAGCCATCAAGATGGTGTATACCCATGACAGCAAGCATCCAGTAAAGAACGTGAACGTATCACCGGAGGACCGCAAGGTGTTGTGTCTCAATGATGATGAAGTCCTGGAACTTGCTCGTATGGCACAGATCATCGAAGATCATTATTCGGAGAATGCCGGCCACTTCAAACCGATGGACATGGAGTGGGCAAAAGATGGAGAGAGCAACCAACTATTCATCGTTCAGGCACGCCCAGAGACAGTCCAGTCACGCAAGGATGCCAATGTTCTGCGTGAGTATGAATTACAGGGTGACGGCGAAGTCCTTATCGAAGGTAAATCCGTGGGTTCTCTGGTAGGTCAAGGAAAGGCCAATGTCATCAAGGACGTACACGATATCGGTAATTTCGAGGAAGGCCAGGTACTGATCACCGACATGACTGATCCCGATTGGGAGCCTATCATGAAGATCGCCTCAGCCATTGTCACCAACCGAGGAGGGCGCACATGCCACGCTGCAATCATCAGCAGAGAGCTTGGCATCCCTTGCGTCGTGGGCACCAACAATGCTACTGAAATGATCGCAAGCGGACAAGAAGTCACCGTTGATTGCTCTTCGGGAGCGATAGGGAAGGTCTACAAAGGCAAAGTGCCTTTCGATATCAAAGAGACCAAGTTGGATGAGATTCCTGATACAAAGACCAAAATCATGATGAATCTTGCCGCTCCGGAGCAGGCGTTCGAACAGAGCTTCATCCCGAACAAAGGCGTAGGTCTTGCGCGAGAAGAATTTGTCATCAACTCTTACATCAAGGTACATCCTCTGGCCCTGATGCGTTTCCATGAGCTGGAGGACGAACAAGTCAAAGAACAGATTGCGGGACTGACGTATGGGTATGATGACAAAGCGCAGTATTTTGTGGATAAACTGGCCGAAGGTATTGCGATGATCACTGCGGCATTCTACCCGAAAAAGGTCATCCTACGACTATCAGATTTCAAGTCGAATGAGTACGCGAATCTTATCGGAGGCAAACAATTCGAGCCTACCGAAGACAACCCGATGATCGGCTGGCGAGGGGCTTCCCGATATTACTCAGAAAACTACAAAGAAGCCTTCGGTCTCGAATGCAAAGCGATCCTCAAAGTCCGAGAGGAAATGGGACTGACGAACCTGGAAGTGATGATCCCATTCCCACGCACCGTCGAGGAAGCGCGCAATGTTGTGTCGACGATGGCTGAGTTCGGCCTGCGGCAGGGAGAAAATGGATTGCGCGTGATAGGCATGTGCGAGATTCCATCCAATGTCATCCTTGCTGATCAGTTCCTTGATGTCTTCGATGGATTCTCCATCGGAACCAATGACCTGACTCAACTGCTACTGGGTGTCGATCGTGATTCTGAGCTTGTCGCTCATGTGTACGATGAGCGCAACGAGGCTGTCAAGCGGATGGTCAAGTGGGTCATCGAGACGGCCAACAGCAAAGGCAAGTACATCGGCATCTGTGGTCAGGCGCCCTCAGATTATATTGAGTTTGCAGAATTCGTTGTCGAGTGCGGTATCCAGAGCATGTCCTTGAACCCTGATACCGTCATCAAGACTACGCTGGCAGTGGCTGAACTGGAAAAGAAACTTGGGAAGTAAATGTTTATAAGTTTCTTCTCCCCCTTTTTTTTATGAGTTTTTTAGAAGGATTACTCGGGATGAGTTCACGGGCCCACCGCCCCCTGATGCAGGATCTCATCAATCTGCAGCAAACGCTGAATCCCCTCAAGCATTTCTTTCTCCATCCTGGACAGGGAGTATTCATGGCACTTCTGAAACAAATGGATGAAGCACAGAAAAGGGAGGTGAAGGGATTGCTGTCGGTCCCTCAGCTTACGGCCCAAATGATCGTAAACACGGGAAAGCGGGAAATCGGACAAGCAGAGCAGTTGATTACGCAGATGAAAGTCGCTGTCCGGGAAATGGAGCAGGATGCTTCGCACCGACTTGCTGCAGCACTTCCGCAGGAATATAAACAACTTGAGGAAATTTTCGCATATCTGGAATTGATCCTGGGAGCATTCCACAATGATTATCTGACGCTGCTCAATGATGACCGCCCACACCGATCACAGTACGAAAATGCCTATCTTCTTGCACATAATCTGCGAACGATAGCGGCGCGCAGCGAGAAAGATCTCATCACAGCTGTGCCAAACTGAGCCCGCACACCCAAAAGCTTTTAATCTGGTTATCCATGTTTTCTCTTGTAGATGACTCTGACAAGAGTCTGAAAAGAGGGAATACTTTATGGCTATACGACTTGCAATCAATGGATTCGGACGCATAGGACGCATGATCTTTCGTGCTGCATACGGACATGAGGATATTGAAGTGGTCGGCATCAACGACCTGACAGACAACAAGACCCTGGCACATCTTCTGAAAAGGGATTCTGTACATGGCGCATTCTCCACAAGTGTAGAGTATAATGACCAGAATCTCATCATCGATGGCAAGAAGATTCCTACCAGCGCTGAACGGGACCCCTCAGCGTTGCCGTGGAAGGATCTTGAAGTTGATATCGTCGCTGAATGCACCGGGTTCTTCCGGGATCGGGAAAAGGCCGCTTTGCATCTCCAGGCAGGCGCCAAGAAAGTCATCATTTCAGCCCCCAGCAAAGATGCTGACAAGGTTATCGTATTCGGCGTCAATGAACATGAATATGCAGGCGAAGATGTCATCTCCAATGCAAGCTGCACCACCAACTGTCTTGCTCCACTTGTGAAAGTCCTTGATGATAATCTGGGTGTGAAAAAAGGGTACATGACCACAATCCACGCCTACACCGGGGACCAATGCATCCATGATGCTCCGCACAAAGACTTGCGTAGAGCCCGGGCTGCAGCCCATAATATCGTTCCGACGACAACTGGTGCCGCAAAGGCTGTGACGCAAGTTATCCCTCACCTGAAGGGGAAGCTTGACGGGATCGCTGTTCGCGTACCGGTAATTGACGGATCTGTCACAGATTTCGTCTGTGAGGTTGAAAAAGAAACAACCGCTGAAGAAGTCAAAGGGTTATTCAGAGAAGTTGCAGAAAACGAACTGAAGGGAAAGCTTGAGTATTCAGAAGAGCCGCTTGTTTCCACTGATATTATCGGGAATCCTCATAGCAGCATATTTGATGCTTCCATGACCAGCGTGCTGGATGGCACCTTTGTCAAGGTCCTCTCATGGTACGATAATGAATGGGGATACTCAAACCGGATGGTGGACCTTATTACGCTGGTCGCCAGCAAACTAGAGTAAAGAATAATTCCTTTTTTTCTTTTTTACCCAAAATCTATTTATAATAGCTTATCCATTATACTCATGTAGTGAGAAATCGAATCAGAGTGGGATTGGTCGCAACACTTCTGAGCGCAAGTGCATCATTTTTCTGCGCGCATCAATCAGTTTCACATGTTACCTCTATGGCCGACATGCTCTCCCAACAACGAGAGGCACATCTCTACAGAACACAGACAGATATCAGAGAAGATATCCAGCGGCACTCTGATCTGACACAGATATATGGTATTGCTGCTTGTGCTTTTGCCGTGCCGGCTCTTTCGCTTATGGCAATCAAAGCTCTGCGTCGAAATTATAACGGCAACACCGAATTCAAACATGAAAAAAAAGAATATGAATCCCGATTCCCCGGAACGACATGGAGAAAACCGGAACGGCGGAATCAGAGATATTCGTTACGCAATCAGAGGCATTCTATCCCTTAGAACGTCATGAGGACCATGCCGCCTTCACGGATCGGCATCTCTACCGATTCCTCGACCGCATCGGCAGCGTATTTCTCTTCATCCTGGATGATATGATTGACAAGCTGCCTATAGTCCTTGGCCCCGTTGGAACGTCGATCGAGTTCGAAGATCGATTTGGTGTACTTGGGGGCATCCTTGAGCTTGCTGTTTATCCTGATCGGATTAGTCGCCGCTTCGTAGAACTCGTTCTGGATGCGGGCCAATGATTCCTTACAGTGCTTCACTCGTGCATCAAACATGGTGGGGATCACCTTTGTTATCTGCAGATCATGTTCGAACACATCATTGATAGTGTTCATCGCAGCCATGATTTTCTTCAATCCTTCCACGCCCAGATAATCAGTCGAGACAGGGATGAAGGCTTCATTTGCAAACAGCATGGCATTCTGATTGAGCAATCCGAGCGAGGGGGCGCAATCGATGAGAATATAATCATACCCGCTGAGTCCTGCAAGTTTGCGGGACATAATACCTTCCCGCCCGGGTTCACCGGCCATCATCAGCTCTGCTTTGGTCAATGTTTCACGGGAAGGCAGAACACTGATGTATTCATCAACTTCCTGGATGCATTCATAGAGTTCCGCACTGCCGACAAGCACATCGAAGACATCCTGATTCTGTTCCTGGACAGGAAAATACTGACTGATGTTGCCCTGCGGGTCCAGGTCGACGACGAGTACCTTTTTTCCTGCATCTGCCAGACCATACGCGATATTAGCCGTGGTAGTAGTTTTTCCAACGCCGCCTTTTTGATTTATGACACAGATTTTTCTCACTCACATTCACCTTTTTTGCATAACTGTTTTATTAGATTAGTATAGGAAATCGGCTACTGATATATAAATTTTATTATGCATAAAGAAACAGCTTATCAGGATACTTCGTCCATCAGTTGCGCAAAGCGGATAGCGATCTCTTATGCGCTTCCTCTGTTGTCATTATCCTTTTCTATAGCTCATGTCGTCCATCTGAAGATGCAAAGAGATCCAACCAAAAATCCTGCAGGTAGCATTCTCATGCGCAGAAAATGCGGGATATCTGCCGCAAAGTATATAAACATCTCCGCCATCTGCGTATGAATGGCTAAGAATCAGGTGCGTATGCCTACATCTACTGCAGGAATCACCAATTTTTATGGGGATGAAGATACCAAAATCAAGATCAATCCGCTGCATGTGGTGGTTCTGGTTATTGCAGTAATCGTGCTCATGGTACTCCTGCACTGGCTCGGCCAACCTATGCTGAACTGAGGTGTTCTTGCAAATGTTTCCTGGAATGAATTCGCGACAGGCTCAACAGATGATGAAAAGGATGGGCATCTCCCAACAGGAGATTGATGCTGTACAAGTCATTATCCGCTGTAAGGACAAGAATATTATCATCGATCAACCTGAGGTCTCCAAGATGAATATGATGGGACAGATGATGTTCCAAGTTGCGGGAGAATCGCGGGAGGAAGATATTTCCCAGAAGATCGAGATTTCCGAAGATGACGTACAGACAGTGATGGATCAGACTGGCGCCAGCGAAACGGATGCCAGAGAAGCAATAGAGAAAGCCAACGGCGATCTTGCCCAAGCAATACTCGCCTTGACAGGAGAAGAGTGACAAACACAGGAGATGACAGAGACATACAAGCAACAGGCCACTCGTCACGTACGCACAGCAGAGCATCTGCTAAGGACGACATACCCTTTGCTGCAGGATCCGAAACTTCTTCTAGGAGTGTTACATAATTTATATGACGCTCAGAAGCTGGCTTTGGACCATTTGCTCTCCGAAATTGGTCATGACCCCCACCACTACGCCTCAGCGGAATCAAAGATGCGCATACTGCAATTCCAGTCGAAGGATTGCATGCCTGCCTCGCGCATCCGACTGATAACCGACACTCGTCAGTTGGTAGAGAGGCACCATGGGGCGCCTGTCGAATTTCGCAGGAAAGGCACATATGTCATGTGCTCCGACGCATATGAAATGACGACGTTATCCGAAGAAAATTTGGATAGTATCCTCCAAAAAACCAAAGAAATGGTCAAGTGATGTACATGATGTTTGATGAAGATCTCAATGCATATGAAAAAGCGGAGAATGAATTGAAGCGTATTGATCATCTGATCTACGTGAGTCTCAAGTATACAAGAACTGTCGATGTGATGCGCAACATCGTTGAAAGGATGCTCAACGCCTTCAACTTCATCTTTGAGGATCTTCTTGCTCGAGCTGAGAAAGAGGGAGCCATTTTTGAGATTCCTGCAGCTCCAAAGCTACAATGCAATATCTTGAAAAAACTGTACGGAGATGATGAAAAATTTCTGGAGTATATCGAATTCTACCTACTGCTGCGCCGCTTCAAGAACGCTGAGTACACAGCACGACAGGAATTCCGTCGGTATGTGACGATGACTGCCACATTTGCCAACGGGGATGTGCGGACACTCGATATCGATACTATCACAGACTACTATCATACCATGAAAGAGTTCGTTTCTTATGCCAAAGAACGGTTCGATGAATCCTCTGAATCGGAATAAAAAGTGCAGGATGAGGTAAGCCACCTTCTGTGGGATGATACCCCTTTGAAAGGATAAGTCATCCATGTGGAACATTCAACTTAGCGCCCTACTGGACTTGCACCGGCTAAGGCTCGTCGTTTCATCCATTCTGCATACTCGACGCTCTGCGGGTTATCTGATGCCTGTCACCAGGCAAGTCGCACACTTCATAGCTCATACGCAGCGGTCTCGTTTCTGTACGGTTGCTGCAGGTCTCCCTGCCCCGGATTTCTCCGGGTAGCCTTTATTGGTGGGCGGACTTTCCTCAGTATTACCGATAGTTCCTCCCCATCCTGCGTTCCCATGGATTACATCAGTCGTTATAAATATTTCTAATCCTATAGCTCGCACAATAAAAAACTTTATATAAGATATCTACATTTATTCGGTTAAACCGAATTACTGAAAAAGCAAGTACCTCATTGCCTTTTCCGGGGAGCTACCCCTCCCCTTTTTTATCGTGATGACATATGGATGAACAGAAAAAGATTGAAGCAATGACTTTCCAGCGTCTCAAGGAGTTGAGCACCCAAAACCGCTACGATGCGCTCAAGGTGGCTCAGATTACAAGTCTTTGCTGACGATCCATCTGTTTGGAGACTGCCTGAACAATTTCACTGTTACTTATTCTCCGCAATTCCGCATTTTCCGTAGGATTTAAAAAAAGAAAGGCTCTCTGGCTGAATATGGCACGAATCGCAGTGGTCCAGAAAGAACGATGCAAACCGCATGAGTGCGGCAACCTCTGCATGAAAGTCTGTCCTGTCAATAAGACCGGGGGAGAATGTATCTGGTTGGGTGAGGACACGAAAGCCAAGATAGATGAGATGCTGTGCATCGGATGCGGGATCTGTCCGAAAAAATGCCCATATGACGCGATCAGCATCATCAATCTCCCAGAAGAATTGGATCGTCCTCCTATCCATCGATACGGTCGCAATGGATTCCACCTCTATCATCTTCCCACCCCTATCTTCGGTAAGGTAGTCGGTATTATCGGAAAGAACGGAATCGGGAAGTCGACAGCCCTTAATATTCTCTCTGGCACCCTTAAGCCGAATCTTGGCAGAGACACTGCTGAACAGGCCTACGAGGCCGACGCGGATGCTCTTATAGAATATTTCAAAGGTACCGAAGCACAGGGGTATTTCGAGAAGATGCGGGATGGAAAGCTCACGGTAGCGGTCAAACCCCAGATGGTCGACGCAATCCCCAAGCAGTTTTCCGGCTCTGTCCGAAATCTTTTTGAGCAGATATCGCAGGATACCGCAAAAATAGCTGAGATTTCTGCAAAGCTTGCTCTGAGCCCTGTCCTCGATCGGGATATCGGCAATGTATCAGGAGGAGAGTTGCAGAGAATCGCGATTGCGGCCACTGTCCTGAAAGAGGCGAACGTATATTTCTTTGACGAACCGACCAGCTACCTTGACATTAAGCAACGCCTTATCGTTTCCAATTTTATCAGAGAACTCGCAGACCAGAACACCGCGGTCCTTGTCATCGAGCACGACCTTATCATTCTCGACTACATGACTGACCTTATCCATCTCATGTACGGAAAAGAGAACGCCTATGGTGTCTGCTCGCTGCCGAAAAGCACCAAAAATGGCATCAATCTCTATCTATCGGGGTTCTTGCGGGACGAGAATATCCGGTTCCGGAATTACGCCATCGACTTTACTACTTCGGCCGACTTGAAAGTTTCGGGCGGCTCGGACCTGGTCTCATGGACAGAGATAAAAAAGACGCTTGGATCATTTGAACTGACTGCAAAAGAAGGTGTCATCCGTAAGCACGAAGTGGTTGGAGTCTTAGGCGAGAACGGGATCGGAAAGACCAGCTTTGTCAAGATTCTTGCAGGCGCTATCGAGTCTGATTCCGGATCAGTGGACGGTGACATCAAGGTTTCCTACAAGCCGCAGTACGTCAAGACTGATTCGGGCGCCTATGTGATGGAAGTCTTGCAGGAGAGCTTCGAGAAGTATAAGATGCAGATCATCAAACCCCTAGAGATCGATACCTACGCTGATAAGAAAGTGAGTGAACTGTCAGGAGGACAATTACAGCGAGTAACTATCGCTGCAGCTCTCCAACGGGACGCGGATCTCTACCTGCTGGATGAACCGAGTGCGTATCTCGATGTCGAACAGCGCCTTGCTGTCTCCAAAGTCATCAAGGATTTCATGCTGGAGAAAGGGAAAGCGGCGCTTGTTGTGGATCACGATCTGCTTTTTATCGACTATCTCTCCTCCAGCCTGGTAGTATACGATGGAGAACCTGCGATCAAGGGTATCTCGCACGGCCCATTCGGCATGCAGGAAGGCATGAATATGTTCCTCCAAGACATCGGCCTGACTTTCCGGCGCGATGAGGAGAGTGGACGGCCGCGTGCAAATAAACCTGGCAGCCAGATGGACCAGAAGCAGAAATCCGAAAACATGCTGTATTATATCTAGACACCGCGAGTAGCAATATACAGACCATTCTCCTGCTTTTCGACAGTGAATCCTGATTCTTGCAAGAAAGATATGGCCTCAGTATAGCAATGCTGGCCGAAAGTCGCTGAGAGTTCACATACTCCTTTCTGATGGGCGTATCCCACAACGTGTGCCAGAAGCTTCCTTCCCATGCCTGCCCGCCGGAAACTGGGATGGACAAAGACCCATTCCAGCTCTAGGCTTCTGCCCTGAGGTTCCCGTGTCTGCGCGTATGCGTACGCCTCCTGGTGGATATATGCCGCATGAAAGTCAATGTACTCATCTAGCCGCAAGAGCTTATCCAAAGCAGAATCCTGATCCGGATTCCCGCCTGTGACTATGGCATCATCAAGTGCCTTGAGTTGAGCAAGGTCGCAGAGTTGCTCCTCTTGCGAAACAGTATCTATGACCAGATCCTGCATACATGCTGCAGTTGCATCATTACGTGTCATCCTAATCGATTACCTAAGATCATATTCTGCACGATAGCCAGCACCCTCAGGCTGCATTCGGAACCCCTGTTTCTCAAAGAAAGGCAGAACGCTATCTGGTAGTTGGGCCCGTACACTCCTGTGACCGCGTTGCTGCGCGTACTGCAGCACATGCCCAAGAAGTTCTCGGCCTACACCCCGACGCCGCACTATAGGATTTACATAGATTGATTGCAGAATACCGCATTCCCGGGAGGCATCTTCAGTAGTCTGCGCAAGACCCCACACCTGCTGGCCGACTCGAGCGGCATGAATTATACTGCTCTCATGCATACGCACAAGATTTGCGTATGCAGTGTCTACATCCTGTCCCATGACTCCTCTTTCTGCATCACAGAGCGCCTGAATTGGCGCGAGCGGGTACAGCTCCCCGATTCCTGCTACCACCTGGATACGTGGCATAGTATCTGCAATTACTGACATAGGCAGGGGGATTACACCATACTTTTTATACTATGCGCTTCCTTCTGCCTCTTTATGGAGTTTATCGATATTCTGAAGATGGATAGAACCAACGACCCTGATATCGTGAGAACACATGGTTCTGATCACCGCTGCATCATCTCTGTGCCCCATAGCGGGACCCTCATTCCGGCACACTTATTGGACCACTACGAGAAAGGGAGGAAGCTGTTGGTAGATACCGACCTGTACACGGACGAGTTGCATGCGTGCGATTTCGGGACGAGCATTCTGTTTTCGGTCGCCCCATATGTTGTCAATGTGTCACGAGCCCGCCAAGGCATACAGGGCACTGGTATCCCTGCCCACCTGCAGAAAGACCCACTTCACACTGGATCGTTGCTGGGAGGAGGCGTCCTGATGCGTGAACATACTGCTGCACAAAAAAGACTTCTTATGGACTGGTATGACCGTTTCCACGAAGCCCTCTTATCAGCTATCAAGAAAATGCAAGAGGAGAAAGGCTATGCACTCCTCTTCGATGGACACTCACTGCTCTCCAAAGGCCTCAAGAATACTCCTGACGAAGGAAAAGAGCGTGCGGATTTCATCGTCGGAACTCTGGGAGGCAGTTCGGCAGATACGAGACTTACTGATTTTTTCATCGGACAGCTACAGGAGCAAGCACGCCGTTTCGGTTGGACTGTGTCAGTGGACACCCCGTACAAAGGCGGGTTCATCACGCAGCACTATGCTGATCCGGAAGCCGCAGTCCATGTCTTCCAGATTGAGGTGAAGCGCAAACTCTATCTTCATGAGGCTTTCTATGAGGCGCTGCCCGGTGAATATGAAAGGAAAAAAGAAGGTATCACTGACGTGCATGAGGTACTTGCAACTGCATATAAGAATACTGCAGATGCGGCTGCTAAGATTCTTGGTCACTGATCCAATAATGACGACAGGTATGACGCAGGCAATAGCTCCTGGGCGGCCAGAAGATGTGCAAGATACTCTTGTGCAGGTGCTGCGCTGCAGATGAGATTCTTCCTGTTTGGCAAGAATACCATACATTGCAGAGCACCGTGACTTGTCATGACCTGCACCTCCTGCTTGATATAATGATACGGGACATGCTCGTGCGTATCCAGCTTCTGAACCGACGAGTCCACTTCATAGACAATACCCCAAGTCACTGCCCCTTGCTGTCTCTCCAATACCGCGTATCCTTGCGAAGATGGCTGGTCAGCAAAGCGTGCGAAGCGGATCCGCCAGCCATGCAATGCGCCTGCACAGCGGCGGACAAACCTTACACCTCGCTCTTTCATCCGCGTG
>CAZMDB010000016.1:0-20712 GCA_964565095.1 uncultured Methanosarcinales archaeon
TGTTGCTGTTGTGAGCCTGAACCCCATTTCATCATGGAAAACAGTTTCCAAATGACGTAGATAAACGCGACTGCCCAGAAAAACAGCATGATCCCATACAGAACTTCTGTATATTCATGACGTTGCAACCATTCGAACAATTCCGGGACTGTCGCCATAAAAAGCGGCAATGTGATCAGATACGCCATCCATGCACCCAGTTGTGAGCCTTGCTTATTGAACATGCTATGAAATATCATGTAGAAGGCAATTGCCATCCCGAATACGAACACTGCCATGGCGATCGGACCGAAGACCGCGATGGTGATATTGTTCATGTAGAAGAATACACCCAATGAGAGACCGAGGATGATGCCTATGACCACTGCGGGTTTCTTTCCCATGCGTTTCTTGAGGAACTGCATGCAGAGCCCGCCAAAAAAGATCATGAACAGGATCGTATCGATAAAGGATGAATTGTTCAGATAGAACTGTGGCAGGTTCACCAGTCCGAGTGCCTGGAATGTAGAATCAAGGAAGAAGGCGAAAGCAAGCGGCATCGCCATGATGCCTGACACGATCCATGCGAGTGTTTTCGATTTCATGGTGCCTGTCTCACGTAGGTTCCCAGTGCGGTTTTGAGTTGGTCTGCATGCTGCACCAATGGCTGCATCTGCTGCTCAATCTGCTTCTTCTGGTTTATATATCCTTTCATATGATCGAAATTTGTCCGTAGTCGTTCCAGTGTCTTTGCAATGCTTGTGCGTAGGCTTCTTCTTTGGCTGACAAGATCCCAGTTGCTGGCTTTCTTATTCAGGTAAGTCTGCCCGAAGGCCTGCAGTTCGTTTTTAAGATCTGTGATGTGTTGCTTGTTGCCATGCAGATTTGCACGGAGGTTCTGCTGGGCTCGGTTCAGTTTATGGACGTCATGCACAAATCGTTTGCCTTGTGAGAAGAAAGCCTTGACCAGGTCTTTGACCTCTTCAGGGAGTTCCTTAAATTTTTCCTCTTTTGTGAGAAGTCCTTTGACAATATCTTCTCCTCCTTGTTGGATCTTCTGTAATTGCCCCTCAATCTCAACAACCTTATTGCGCTCTGCCTCAGAAATCTCTTCCTGTGCGTGGTTCTGCTCAAGCAGGTGATTAATCTCCGGAAGGACGCGTTCAATAGTCGCAAGTATGCGGGATGTGATCTGATGGTATTGTTGAAAGAGCGAGCGGATACCCTGCTTGATCTGCTCTCCCTGCTGTCCGCCCACACGCCCATACTGTTTCACGAGGTTACTCAGCCTTTCTTCATAGCTGAGTGAATGTTCGTATAGTTGGATAACGTGAGTCACATAGCGTACGATCTGTTCGAAGTCATGCGCTTGGACGCTTGCAATCTGTGCAGCCTGATCCTCAGCTTTCTTTGCTACTGACAGCATCCCTTTTTCCAGCTGGTCGATTTCTTGTGTAACCTGATCCATCTTGTTGTCCCGCCAGCTGTCGCGCCATGCGCGTACGCTGCCTACGCCAGGGATATCGCGGATATTGCCCACATTGAAGTTGCTGCCGGATCGTCCGGATCCTTGAGTTCCCCCTCGGGTCCCACCGCCCTTTACAGTGTTTGCCACTTTTGCGATAAGAACAAGCCATGCGACCGCATAGACGATCATGCCCACATTGTGCAGAGTACTTATCGGTTCATTCTGGAAAAGCGCCATCTGATCAAGTCCCATCATCTGGCGCAGCACAAGGTAGATAGTGAATCCCACCACGAACGCGATAGAGAATGCCCAGCCTTTTGGAAAGTAGCTTTTTATCAGATAGAAGAGCATACCTACTAGAGATACCACGACCACGGCCACAGCAATAGTAGAGAACTGCCCCAGTCGGAAGCCGGTAGTGGACTCGTAGATACCGAAGGAGATTGCCAGGATAACAGCAAAGATGACAAGCGGCTTTTTCCCTATGTGTTTGCCGGTACTGTCAGCCACTTTTGAGAACAGCGTGATGAAGAAGATGAGGATCAGGATAAAGTCTATGACCAGGGCAAAGCCCATGTTCGAGGCATAACTAGTGAAGAAATCTTGGATCCCCAAGGCATTGAAGGTATCTTCGAGAAAGAAGGGTGCAGCATACGCACTCTGCACAAGAAAGAGCGTGATCAGAGGAAGAATCCATAGACGTCGTTGCTGCACTGTCATGACAGGATAATTTCCGCCGCAGTAGCTATTTAAATCTTGTGTCGAGGGAAGAGCTTTTCTGCATGTAATATTTTTCTATATAGAAAAAATATCAAGGACGACCAAAGGTTTTAAAAGGGTTCATTAAATTCTCTCACTTGGCCCTATAGCGTAGTCTGGATAACGCGACAGCCTTCTATTGGCAAAGCCCATTGGGCATGCCAAAAGTAAGCTGTAGATCCGGGGTTCAAATCCCCGTAGGGTCATTTTTTTAGGGAATTTGAACATACGATTGCTACTGCAATCTAGTCTCAGCATAGCTGCGACAATCCCCGTAGGGTCATTTGAACATCTTCGGGATCAGAGATCCCTCGACCTTTCGTAGCAAGCTACTTCAAGGAATCCCCGTAGGGTCATTTTCACAGAAATGAGCCAAGGGTAGGAAGAATTTTTTCTTCCGTGTTCGTAGGGTCATTTGAATATCTTCGGGATCAGAGATCCCTTAGCCTTTTGTAGCAAGCTACTTTACGGTTTCACAAAAATGAGCCAACGGTAGGAAGAGTTTTGGCTTCCGTGTTCTTAGGTCATTTATGTGTTCCTTCAGGGGATAGTTATAAGAATTTATTGTTCTGTTATCTCAGCATATGGAGTATGATTTGCAATATATTGAATGCATGCATAACGAGTATTCGGAGACTGCCCAGTTGATTAATCAGATACGATGGAATTTTGTCAAGGAAGTCAGTCCGAGGATGGTTTTGAACTATGGGTGCGGATGTAATTTTTTGGCGAAATGTGCTCCGGAGGGAGTTGTGGTTGATTCATTTGATGTTGCACCATGTGAGCAAACAGGAATCCGGCATGATGAATATGATATTATATTTCTGAATGATGTATTGGAGCATATTGACTGGGAGGACGCTCCAGATGCGCAGATAGAAAATGTGTTGGGGCACACGCACTATGTGATGGTGACTGTTCCGATCCTTCCAGAGGGGCAGAATCTGGAGAAATGGAAGCACTATAAGCCTGGGGAGCATCTCACGTATTTTACAGAAGGTTCATTGGATGCATTCTTTGAACAGAGAGGGTTTGAAAAGGTGAAGTCTTCATACGCAGAATGTCCACCGCGAAAAGATATTCTTTCGGTATTGTACAGGAAAGTGGAGTGATCCTGTCGTTTCAAAAATATATTTTCTTAAAGCTATTTTCTTTTAAATTTGTCTTTCCAGAATCTTGATGCGTGGTAGGCGCACAACAATATTTTGGTTTCCCGGAATCATCGAAGCAAGGGATACCTCTCGTGTCTGATCGCAGACGTCTTCGTTTTGGTTTCTTGGAGGTTGGCTGTAAAGCCCGTGGGAAGTGTGTGCAGTTGCGTGACAAGCGTCAGTTGTTTATGGATTTTTGGCAGGACACCTATTCTGAGGTGTCATGGCAGCCACAGATCTATCGTATGCTTGCGCACTATAATCCGCATCCGCAAGACGACCACGCCGATTGGACGCATCCTCCAGACGTAGCGATTGCATATGACTATATCTCATCTGAGATGCTTTCAGAATTGGATGCGAAGGATAAGCAACAGATCTTCTGGGTTGTCAATTCCAATAAAAAGAGGCGGGATATGCTTGAGGATATTCTGGAGATGTGTGATGCGGATCGCCTTCACCGATTGATTGTCGATGGCGGGCGCATTTCTTCGATGGCATTTCTTCGTGGGAAGATGGCTGAGATTCTTGCGCAACGTGATCTCGAGCTGTGTGTGCCACATGGCATGAGTGTGTATAGGAATGGTGATATCCATTATTTCAATCAACGTTACCGCAATGGGACTGAGATTGATGCGATAACCACCGCATATGGTGAACAGGCTTATGGCGAGTTATTAGCAAATCTGGAAAGCCAGGATCATTTGCAGTTGTCACGTTTGAGTCTTTTGGCAAGACGTTGTTAGATTTGTGGTGTGTTCCAAATAAGTATAATTGATTCGGGGCTTCTGCAGGCGGAGGTCTCACCTTACGGGTTTTGCCGACGAGGCGCTGCATGAATCGCGCCATGTCGTAGATATGCACCTAGCCGGCAGTAGCCTTTTCTGTTGGAAAGATGCATAATTTCGCAATCTTTATATATAGTTTCAATCAACCTTTTTTTATGGACGTATATGATGCACTTGTGCGTGTTGGCGTAGTAGTGGTCGTAGTCGTCCTGCTGTAAGCGCAGGTTTCAAAGGAAGCATGCGCGGACAGAAAAACAGTTTTCTTTTCTTGCATGTGGACCTGTATCAAAAGGTGATATGAAAATGGCAGATAAGACAGGGGCACAACATATAGTCAGTATTCTGGAAGAATTGGGGGTCGATAACGTATTTGGATATACAGGAGGCTCGATCGTATCTGTCTTTGATGCATTAGGCAAGAGCAGTATCACTCTTACTATCAATTCGAACGAGCAATCTGCAGCCTTCAGCGCGGGCGGATATTCACGTACCACCGACAAGGTAGGGGTTGCGATTGTGACAAGCGGTCCTGCAATCACGAATGCCTTGACTGCGATTGCTGATTGCTATACTGACTCGGTCCCACTTCTGGTTTTTTCGGGTCAGGTTCCCGAACATAAACTGGGTACTGATGCGTTCCAGCACGTTGATGTGGAGAGTGTCTGCCGTGGTGTGGTCAAGCGGGTCATCCGCTGCACTGCTGCTGATCTGCAGCGGCAGATACGAGATGCATATCATTTTGCCAGGTCCGGCAAGCCGGGCCCAGTGGTGTTGGATCTTCCAGTCAATGTGCAGAATGCGGTCATTGCGGAGGATGGTGCAGACCCAGAGGTGTTCGTGTGCAAGTATCAGCCGCACCATGTGCCGAGCCAGTCTCAGTGTGAAGAGTTTTTTGTTCATCTGAAGAAGGCGCAGCGGCCACTTCTCTATATCGGTGGTGGGGCCAACAATGAGCGGGCAAGCCAGGCGCTACGCGCGTTCCAGGAAAAATTCAGCGTGCCGTTTGTCCATACCCTGATGGGCAATGGCGTCATTGATGGGACGCGAAAAGAGTGTCTGGGTATGTTGGGTATGTTCGGGACGCCAGCAGCCAATACGGCAATCCAGGAGAGCGATTTTTTTATCGCCATCGGGGTGCGCTGGGATGATCGTGTGTCGGAGAAAGTTGGCCAGTTCGGTGCGAAGGCAGAGATTGCCTATGTCGACATCAACCCGGAAAAAGTGCAGCAGATACGGGAAGAGCGTGGCCCTGTATTCTCTTTCTGCGGCGATGCAGGTGATGTGATTGAGACACTGGCTGAAAGTCATGAGGCCTTCGATTCATCATCATCACAATGGCATGCGCGGGTGCAGGAACTCAACACCTATTTCCCTCTCGCGTATAAGAAGAGTTCGGATCGTATACAGCAGGCACATGTGCTTGATATATTGTCGCAGAAGATCAGGAATCATGATGTTCGTGTGGCGACTGGTGTCGGAAATCACCAGATGCTGTCGGCGCAGTATCTCCGCATGCGCTCCCCGCGGCGTTTTGCCACTTCCGGCAGCTTCGGCACCATGGGGTTCGGGATGCCGACCGCAGTGGGTATTGCCCGCGCACATCCCGAGTCGATGACCATTGTTGTGGATGGTGATGGAAGTTTCCGGATGAATATGGGAGAGTTGCATACAATCCTTCAGTATGATCTGCCGGTCAAGATCCTGTTGTTGAATAATCATGGTGACGGGATGGTGCGTAATCTGCAGAATGTCTTGTATGGCGAGGGCACCGGGGTGCATACCGGTACGACACGTCCGAAGGATGTGGATTTTGCGCAGGTGGCAGCGATCATGGGGTTTGCTTTTGCAGAACGGGTAACAGATCCTGCGGATTTGGACAAGGCGGTCAGTCGTTTCCTCGACGCGTCCACTCCCGCATTCCTCGAGGTCATCACAGATCCAGATGAAGCAGTGTACCCTAAGGTTGCGCCTGGGCAACATTACTCAGAGATGCAGCTGGGACCTTTTATCCGTTGGCTGAAATAGCTTTCGAGTGGCATAATGTTTTTATACCGTTTGCCAGGCATAATATGTTATGCAGATAGGGCGCGGGGGCAAAGTCACAGTCGCAGAGAAAGAGTTCCAGTTTGAACGTCATGAGCGTAAGTTCCTGCAGGATATCTATAACGGATTGCGCGACGACATTGGTGAAGAAGAGAAGACTCTGATGCAGGAGAAGCAGGTGATGGTTTTCTTGCGCAAGCTTTCCGAGGAAGCGGAGGAGCTTGAGCGTCACCTCAAAGTGCATGAGCAGATCAATGAGCATTTCCGTTCTCTGGTGTCCAAAAAACTTACCGCCACCTCACCTGAGTGGAAGGAGATACCGCGTCTTCAGCAGCAGATGCAGATAGAAGAAGGTAAGATAGAAGAGCGTGCCAAGGCTCATCAGGCTCGGATCAAATATCTGCGCAAGGTTATTGCTGGCTTTGAGAAGCGGAAAGCGCATTATACTGAGATTGCCACTCATCTGCGGAAATGGGCGAAAAAGGCCGAGGGGACAGCCACTGCTCTTAAGAAAGCCTCGCAGGTACGGATCGATGTTTCCGTGAAATGAGTGTCGGTTATGAGTGTTCGGTATCCAAAGGTTTATATAGGACTTTCTGCAGAATTCTGAAAATCAGACAAATGTTCGAACTATGCGCATAGTTTATAGGAATTCAGTGTAAAACGCAATATATCCGCATATATTCGGGATATACAGAGTAATCGTAAGAAATTCACATATTTTGTCTGAAAATCAGAAAATGAAGAAGTTTCCCAAGATTGTCCAATGCGACAAGCGGGGTCAGATTGTGATCCCCAAGGATATCCGTCAAGATCTTTCCATAGAGGAAGGAACCGGCTTCTGGATGTATTCGGTGACTGATGAAGGGATACTGCTCAAGAAGATCGATGCCCCTCCTCTCGACGAGGAACATGCGATGACTCGTGAACTGGAGGAGAAAGTGGACAAGATAGGGCTCAATGCTGAAAATCTGGAGAAGGCAAAGAAAAATTATAAGAAAACAACATCGGGGAATCTGGAATTACTATGAGATTGCACAGAGTATGGTGGATCGTGTCGTGTGTCCTGCTTCTTGCAGCTCTTTCGTCCGGGGTCACCGCAGCGATTCCCGACGATGTCAGGCCGAATGGTGTGAGCATCACATATCACCCCGAGAATAATCTGTACAAGATACGCTGGGGTTATACCAATGACACCGGTGCTGCCAATCACAATTATACTCTCCAGTACCGCAAGACAGGAGATGTGGGCTATACTGATGAAGTAGTCTGGCAAGGCGCTGACGGGGACGGGAACCGCGATCATCAGAATGTGCTTGAGAATACCCAGTATTATTTCCGGTTCAATATCACAGATGGTTCATCTGTGGCATTGACCGATGATTATGCTGCGCCTGTGGTTGATTATCCTCCTGTAATAAATGCCATCACGTTCGATCCGTCGCAGCCTAGCGTATCAGACCTTGTAGAGTGTTCGGCCAATGTCACAGATGCGTATCAGGCGGCAAATGAACTGACTGCCGATATAGTTATGACCCTCGAGCAGGGAGGCAACAGGTCTGTTTCTGATGTCCCTTGTGTGCAGGCAGCAGATGGCAATTGGGATTGCGGATATACGTTCAATCTGAGTAATGTGAGTGGGTTCGAGCGAGGTAAGCGCATTTCATGCCGTGTCACTGCTTTTGATGGCACGACGAATGTTACAAATACTTCATCGACTGTCATAGTCAATTCCGATCCAGTGCCTTCCGAGGTGCGCCCTACCTTTGTGGCAGGGACAAGTATTCCGACCTTGTACTGCAACTATACATTTACTGATCCGGACGGGGACACCGAGTACGTCGAAGGACATTCTTTCTCTTGGTATATCAATAATGAGAATCTGAACGGGTACACCAAAATAGTAGGCGCCAGTGATCAGATCCTGCAGCGGTATTTTGATCAGGATGACCGGATCAAGTGTGAGGTTACTGTATGGGATTCCTGGGACGTGGGCGGCAGCGATGGGGGCATCAGTGATGCGGTGATGTCGTCTGTGTATACGTATACCGAGAATTCGAATCCTCAGTTGTATAATGTCACTCAGCGCACTACAAACAGTTCTCCTGCGCAGGTGGGCAGTGATGTGACATTCTTTGCCCAGTGGTTCGATGCCCAGGATTACTCGGCAGAGGAGCCGGAAAAGGCCCGTCTGTACGTATGCCGTGGGGAATTAACAGATGAGGATCAGTATGATGACGGCACAGCAGACATCAATATTTCTCATAGTTCGGATGAGAACGCTCTTTGGTTCTACTCGAATGAGACCGGGAAGTATGTGGAGAAGATAGGGGTGTATCCGTTCCGTTATCAGGAAGGGGATTATGTGACATATGCGGCAGGTACAAAAGTTGTTGCTGGAGACTATGATCTGCGTGCAGCGGCGCGCTTCCCTGATGCACTCATGTACTACGACAAGAATGCGAATGGGCATTATGATATGGGTGAGGCGATTATCAATGATACGAATAGTGATCACGTGTATCAGGTCGCTGTTGATGTAGTGGTTACCACAGATGTGAATATTCCGAACAATCAGGTGCTCTCTGATTTTGCTGTCAACGACCACTCTTTCGCAGATTGGGATGGGGACGGCGAGTTCACCTATGCTGGCTGGGAGAGTCCTTCCAGTGATTTCATCTATTATAATAATACTGATGCAGATACAGTAGTCGAAGGTGCCTATAGGGCAACGCTTGTCACGAATTCCACACAGTATCTGCGATCCAATACACAGAACGTCTATGATTTCTATGTGTACGAGGTCAACAATGTAGGTGATACGAATGGGACATTGATTGCGCAGGATGTCGATAATAACTTTGTGATCGGCAGCCAGAATTATTATGTCATGCAGTATAATGCGCGACCGTACGACGGTAAATACTTGGCGATAAAAGTTTGCATTGATGAGGAGAATGATGGGACCTGTACTCAGAGCAGCTATACCGAACATGCCGTCTCACTGTACGCGAATACAGGCAGCGGGAGATACACGGTCCTGGATGATGGGGCGACCTATTATGATCCGAATATAGTGTTATACTATGGTAACAATAATGTGACAGAAAAGGGATGTGACAAAGGGACTCTTTGTTCCACAGATACCTATAGTGGATCAACCACACTGTCATGTCCCTATACAGTCTCTGCAGATGATCCTCTCGAACTTGAGTATTCGGCCAAAGTCTGCGATGACGGAAATAACCATGGGAATCTTTCTGATGAGGACTATGAGGTATCAAAATGCAGCATCTATCGTAATGGTGTGCTTTACGTCAATCATCCTCCCCGCATCAATGCCACTTCGATCCGCCGATATCTTGCCAATAATAGCTATGACAATGTTTCTCAGGATGCGATCGTAGCCGTTGATGAAAATCTCTACTGCAATTACACATTCTGGGATCAGGACACCGCGTTGCGTCCGGGGTGGCTTGCAAGTGATGAGAATGCGACTATCAACTGGTATCTCAAGCCTAAGGGTGCCTCTTCCTTCTATGCTTGTTCTGATTTCAGCAACATATCCTGCCCGGTGGATTCCCAGTATCTCCCGCACACTCTCACTATGACGGGAGATGAATGGTTATGCCAAGTGACACCTGTCGATGCTTTCGGCAGCGGCACGCCGATGAACAGTTCTGCAGTTTCCATCGGATTTACAGACGCCGTCACCAAAGCACCCACTATCACTTCGCTTACGGATAACTCGGATCCGGGCACTTCGGATCTGTATCCCGGGGAGACGTTGGAGATAAATGTGACCTACACGGATCTTGATAGCAATCGTCTTCGGGTATTTGTATGCAATGGCACTGCATCCTCAGAGTATCACCAGGGAATGCCGCTGTTCTTTGCGCGTGCCAATGGTTGTTTGGTCGAACAGCTATATGGAGGTGTGACCGATGAACAGGATGTGTATGAAGAGAGGACTCACACTATCAGGTTCACGCTTCCGGATACGTATTATACCCTCGCTGTAAATGGATCATATGCGTATACCGTGGTACTGTGTGACGAGAGCCAGCAATGCTCGAACATGACATCATCAGCGGCTCAGGGAACATACAATGTAACGGGACTACCGATGATTCACGATGTATGGATCAACAGCGACATATCGTTAGCAGGAGGTGCGGAGTTGACCGATAACAAGGCTAATGATACTGAGAACCTGGTCTGCAATTATAATTTCACCTACAATGGGAACTTATTTGTCAATAATGCGACTTTTGATAATTTCACGTTCAGCTGGCAACGCATGGAAGGAGTGTGGGCGAATCTTCCGGCTTCTGATGCTGGATCCAAGACCCAGATACTTTCTCATACAAAGACTACTATAGGAGAAGTGTACCGTTGCGGCATAAGTGTGCCGAATGCGGCCAGAGGAGTGACAATCAATTATTCGAGCGCTGTAGCAGTTACTGATGCAACCGTATCCAATGTAGCTCCGACGATTTCCGCGTTCTCTCCAAGTGCAGGGATTGACGAGGCCGTAAATGCAAATGATACGGTCTCTTTCCGCGTCAGTTGGCAGGACAGTGATGATGACGCAGTAATTGCGTATATCTGTGCGGGCAGCCGTGTCAATAATTCAGGATGCCTTGATCAGGAACTGGCGACAGTGCAGTTGACGGAGAATACTCAGGATGTGGTGTACAGGTTCGATCCTTCAGACAATCTGAAGTTCAGGCAGAATGTGTCGGTAATGGTATGCGATGATTCTTTCGATTGTTCTTCAATCTCACAGAAGCAATTGTATTTCAATGACTATCCTGTTTCAGAGAATGCATTGGTTACTGACCTGCATGTGCCTGCGGACAGTCAGATCTTTCGCTGTGACTATGACTATGTCATCGGACATGAGGGCAATGATGAGGATGCAGATGCGACGCTTTACCGTTGGTATCTGGATTCCGTACTAGTGCAGGAATCTACTGACAAGACTTTTTCCACGGCACAGGGCGGCATCATCTCTTGTGCGGTTCGTGTGAAGGATGTATATGGATTATCTGATACTATGTGGAGAGACTCAACCAATGCGCTTCTCATATCTCAGAAGCCAGCAGGTTCTGCCATATGGAACTGGTGGCCGTACACCAATGCGCTTGCGCAACGCTATGATCTATATGGTGCGACTGGGTTCAATAATTCGCAGGTCAATGTGTATGTCTATAATGGATCGGACCGCTCGGTCTTCAATAACTATAGTGGGATCAGTACCTACGCAACCCGTCAACTGGGACAGACTGTGTTGTCGCAGGATCGTGCTGCAGAGAGTCAGCGGATCCTTGTGCCTCGTGAATCACACTATCTTTTCGAAGGAGGAGCATACGTGGAATTCCAGGGCCATGATAATAATCATATGGCGTACTATCATGCGATGCCCTGGAAGAATAATACGAATGAGCTGATACTGAATATCACACCGCATCTGAAGGAGGAAGTATTACAGGGTGAGGCCCTTTTCGTGTATGACCAGCAGTATCCACGTGGATGGTTCAATGTGACTCTGGATCTATTCCCTGGGAATAATCTGGTAGAGCTGTATACTGTGAACCGGGCGACAGGTGCTTCCAGTGATATAGAGACCATCTTTGAGTATCTCATCTGGGATACTACCTCGCCTGCATTTACACTCAACACAACAGTATATTCAAATAAGAGTACTTTGATGGAGATTGCGGTCTCTGATGACTGGGCAATTGATGACTCGGCTATGCATCTGAATCTGACAAACAGGCATAATGTTTCAGAGTACTTCTTTGCTACTCCTTCCCATTATCAGAATGATTCGATATATGTCGATGGCAAACGGCGCAATGCTACTGCGGTCTTTGATCTTGCTGGTATTCCTGATGGGAATTACACTGCGAGTGTCAGTGTGTTCGATCTTGCAAATAACTCTTATAGCAATAGTTCGAACATTACTATCATATCCGATCAGCCGGGTATCCGGAATATCAACGTCACGGATGCTGCAACAGGATTGTCAGGCACTACCCATAGCCAGAGACTCAATGTGTCATGGGACCTTGATACGGTCAGTAACACTACCGGCATCGCCACCTACGACATCATGGTCGTACGATCTGCTGATCGCGGGATTGTGCTAAACAGCACAAAGATACTCGGGAATGTCAGTTCTGTCACTATCAGCACCCAGATGCAGAACGGTACGTCCTATGCGGTAGGTGTGCGCCCGTATTCAAGCGTCAATGTCGAGGGGAATTATACTTTCTCTCAGAACATCACCTATAGCGCCCCGCAGATAGAGAAGGTGGAGGTGAGCGATGCGTTCACAGGCAATAATGATATCATGCGAAGTCAGCAGTTGTTCGTGAATTGGAGCGTCGATGCCTATGCACAGCAAGTTGGAGTAGAAAAGTTCATTGTGGATGTGACGGAGAATCGCACAGGACCAGTAGTCGCGACTACTGAAGTGGCAGGGGACCGGTTCAACGTAACCTTCCAGGATGCCTTTGAGGAAGATGTGCCATACACAGCTTTGATCTATGCAATCTTTGAATCAGGGGCATCCAGTCCTGTAATGTACAGTGCCCCGATCCAGTATATGACTCCGGATATCGCGCCTCTTGAGCTTGTGCAGGTGGACGGTGCTAACCGCACAGTCAATATCAGCGGCAATATATTCTATGCTGATGTCGAGGCAGATGCATCCAGCACCCTGACATTCGATGGACGTTCCAGTATACAGTGCTATCTGACCAGTGAGCGTATGCCTTTTTCTACGGCTTCTGCAACAGGTATCCAGTTCAATAATACTGGTGGGAACCTTTCAGTGACTGTATCGGAGGGAATAGACGATGGGAAGTATCGGAAGTACGTTATCTGCCGGGATCTCCTCACCGATTATTTCCAGCCTGAAGAGCTTGCTGCAGAGATTTCATGGTATGTTGATACAGCCGTGCCCAATGTCACGCTCGAGACAGCAGCCCTTGGCGTGTTGCAGGAAGAGCCTTTCGTGGTCCCTTATATGGTGCAGGATGATGGAGTGGGCATAGAGAATATTCGTTATATGCTTTATGAGGGCCTGAATACTACACCATATCTTTCCGGTACGCTTGATCAGATGTCGGGATCGGTCACGATAGATCCAGGCAACAGATCGGGTGCTATCGTGTTGAGTATCAATGCTACTGACCGGGTGGGACATTCAGCGGAGTCGAGCGCTACCTTTGTCTCGCAGAGCGGGCAGCCCTATCTGCACTATGATGGTCCGGCCTATTTCAATCAGGAGTTCAATTTCACAGTACTAGCCACTGAATCCACTGATGTCTGGTATCAGATCTTTGATAGTCAGGACGCCCTAAGAGCCCAAGTCAACGGCTCGAACAGGAGCAATAGGCAGCGTCCATATCTGAGGTGGAATATCGGAGTGAATACTTCGGATTTCGAGAACAGGTCTCACTCATTGCTCATTTATGCCAACAGTACATCGGGTGAAGTGATGGAGCGGGCTATCATCTTTGCGGACCGCCAATTTCCCACTTACCTGAATTTGACAAATCTGAGTAATACGACCATATTCAACACGAACAATGTGTCTTTGCAGGTCCGTGCAGAGGATAATTATGAGGTGGATCGCGTCATCCTTGAACACAGTGCTTCGGGAAGCCTGCAGAATACTACTGTCATAGGAACCAATACATGGTATAGGGCAAGTATCGATGCTGAGCAATTAGAGAATAACGAGACTGTGTTATGGCGGTTCCATCTGATCGATTCGGCAGGCAATGTAAACAGTACTCCGCAGCGGAACTTCACGGTTTCTAACCGCGCCCCAATAGTGAATGCATCAAAGGGAGCAGTCCCGGATCTGATGTGGTCCGCGGAGTCTTCGCCAGTTACGACCGGTTTCGGCATCGCGGAATATTTCCTGGACCATGACGCAGATACTCTCTATTATCGTGTCAGTTCTCCTGACCAGATAGATATGAGTGTGGTTCCTGGAGAAAATGTATTGCGGATGGGGAAACGTCAAGTAGGCACGTATAATGTGACCTTATATGCATATGACAGGTTCGGAGGGGAAGTCTCCCAGAATCTGACCGTCAGTGTGCAGTATGATACGCAGGAACGCTGCGCAATCCCTGGCACCTGGACAGAAGTGGGATTTGCCAGTGCAACGTGCACGCCTCAACGGAGGACCTCAGAGGAGACAGCATCTTCCGGTGGCGGCGGCGGCGGTAGTTCCGGTGGCGGTGGCAGCAGCATGGCTGCTCCATTAGTCAGTGATGTGCCGCATTACAGCCACACTTTCAGATCTACCAAAGCAGGTGTGCCCATGGAGTTTGATATTGGGCCTGAGAGTATTCCTCTGCGTAGCCTGAGTGTCGTGGCGAATCAGGATGTAAACAATGTAATGTTCAGGATCAATTACAATAAGAGCGTGCCATCAGGTGCACGGGCACCCACAGATCATGATGTGCTGGCATACCTGAAAATTACGCATATCGGTCTTCCCAGCTATCTGATCCGTGAGGCTGTCATGCAGTTGCGATTGAATAAGAGCTTGATCAGTGACCCATCAAGAATCCGTCTCATCCGGTATTCCAATGGATGGAATCCTGTGCAGATCAAGAGTACAGGATCGGCAGGAGCATACGCGCTTTTTGAGGCACGCTCAGATACCTTGAGCGTGTTCGCACTGGCAATCCCGCATACGGATCAGGCTCCTAAGAACGTATCAGATAGGCCCGAAGTAACTCCTGTGAAACCTTCGGCCACCTGTCATGATGGTATAAGGAATCAGGGAGAGGAGGGAATAGACTGCGGAGGACCGTGCAATCTTTGTCAGGAGCCAGAAGAGCAGTCACCCAGCCCAGAAGATTCAACTTCCGGATCCTCGCCTTTTGCAGGTATCATAGCTATCATTGTCTTGGTCCTGGTCGGTGTGGGAGGAGCTGCAGGGTATGTCGTATATAGCTCGCGTCGCTCTGAGCCAGGAATGCCCGCTTCGGTGGTTCCCGAGCAGCAAGCGCCCAGTGAGCTGCCTGATATGGATAGTTTCCTTCATGAGAATGCGCAAAAAAATGAGCATGAGATCCACAAGACCAATGTGCAGGAATACATTGTCACCCAGCTTGAGAAGGGAATCAGTCAAAAGCAGATTCGTGCAGCCCTGCAAAAAGCAGGCTGGAAGAACGGCATCATCGAGGAAGCATTCTCGATCGTGCATGAACTTGTTGAAGACTCGCAATCAGAGTCTGTGGATCAGGAATCTGTTCAATCAGGTCAGTCTCAAGCAGAGGCAGCGCCTGCAGAACCACCTGTGGGGACCATTGAGACTGCAACGCCGGACAAGGCAGCTGACGCACGGTCCGCAGATCCGATAGATGCTATTCAGCGGGAAGATCAGAAGCAGGAAGAATCGCCTGCACTGGATCCGGAGTTGTTGCAGAATCTGTATGATTATATCGCCAGCCTGTTCTTTGATCATGTGGATGAAGAGAACATATTGCAAAAGATAAGGCAGCAGGGATGGCAGGAAGGATACTGCGAAGCCGCAGAAAACTACATGGCTTCGTTACGTGATCTACAGCAGACTGTAGAGTCCTGGAAACGTAGAGGATATACGAAGCAGATGATAAAGGATCACCTCATGAATCTGGGATGGTCGGTATATGTTATATATGAAGTACTCAAGTGAGGAAAGAGGATGGCACAGAGGATACTGATAGATGATATCACCGGGCGGCAGTGGTTTGTGCAGGACACGTCCAAAGATTTCCATACGCAATATGGGGCGGTGCCAGCTGACGCTCTTCGACGAAGGAAGAGGTACCGTAATGACCGGGGCAGGATGTTCACGATATGCCCTGCATCATTTGCGGATGCATTGTCCCATCTGAAGCGCGGTGCGCAGGTTATTCTCCCTAAAGATGCGGCTATGATATTGGCATATACCGGAGTGGGCAAGAAGAGTGTGGTGGTCGACGCTGGTGCTGGAAGTGGGTGGCTTTCCTGCTTCTTATCCCAGTATGTCAAGCAGGTATACAGTTATGATATCAATGAGCGTCACATCGAGATTGCTCGTAAGAACGTTACCCGGATAGGGGCCAAGAATGTTTCTGTACAGGAACATGACATCTATACAGGCATCCCTGAGAAAGCTGATGTGCTCACTCTTGATGTGCCTGAACCATGGCGCGTGCTTCCCTTCGTGAAGTCATCGTTGCGAGCAGGAGGGTACGTGGTATGTTACTCTCCCTCAATCTCCCAGTCTCAGGAGACCGTCAATACTGCCCGGGAATTGGGGCTGACCGTCGTGGATACGATAGAGTGCGGAGTACGTTCCTGGGGAATCCAAGGCAGACGGGTCAGACCAGAGCGTGACCAGATCGGTCCGACGGGCTTCATCACTTTCCTGCGTGTAGCGTGATCCACAATGTTCGAAATGTTGCTCAAACCGAAAACATTACTGCGTAGGCCTTATCTGATGGGCTTGTTCGCACTTTTTGCCGTCAGTGTCGCCGTCATTCTCAGTCTCAAGATCTTTCCGGAGTCATCATCATTCCTGGTGGTAGTATTTACGATAATCCCTGTCATTCCTGTTATGGTCAAGCTTATTGAGCATGAGGAATATATTCTGGAACACTCCCGACACCTTTTGCGTGCGCACCCGATCATTACAATCTATGCATGGTATTTTCTGGGAGTCGTGGTGGCATTTGCGGCTTGGTTTCTGCTTCTGCCTGCAGCAACCGGACAGACCGTGTTTTCGGAACAGACAGGCGCAATCTATGATTTCCGTGGTCCCTCGGGGTTCGCCCTGTTAGAGCATGGTGATCCAGTCAACCCGGTATCGACCATTGAATGTGACCCTGTGATTGTGGAGCGAATGTCCCGACATGGAGTGGATCGTTGTGAGGCAGTGGACTTCAACAAGGATCATATTGAGGAGTTTCTTTTCTATAAGGACGGTCAACGCGAATTCATATTGGAGCTCAAGGAATATCAGCAAGATAGAGAGAACTATCGTCCCATCCCGTATCGCGCGTTCCTTTTGCGCCACATACTTTTCAATAATTTGCAGATATTCTTATTTGTGATGCTGACTTCTTTCATTTTCGGCGCAGGTGCCCTATTCGTCATTACTTGGAATGCGTCGATTGTGGGGGTATTCATGGCTGATATGTTCACGCAAGGGATGTCAAAACTATCATTGGCAGGATTCTTGGTGCATGGCGTTCCAGAATTCGTCAGTTTTTTTGTGGCTGCCCTGGCAGGGGGTATATTGAGCGTGGTTTTCTTGCGGCATAAGCCATCGGATCCGCAATTCAAGAGAATAGTGCTGGATTTCGGGATTCTTTGTGCTTTCTCAGTGTTATTGCTCTTTATTGCTGCTTTCCTGGAAGTATATCTTTAGAAGTCTATCTTGGTTGTTCAGGATTGCGCCTGATGCGCCTCGGATAATCCCGGGTGTGAGACTCAAGATGATGGTGGAAGGACGCTTTTGATGCGGCAAACACCAATACTGCAATCGCAGCGCCGATGATGAGTATGTTATCGAAGATGATGCTCAATCCAATGGCAAAGATACCGATCCCGGTGTATTTGAGTATTTCATAATCATGCATGGGGGAATTGCTGGAAAATTACCTTTAAATAATTAACCCGGTATTCGTACCCGGGGAACAGGTAACGAAAAAGGGTGTGAGAGATGCAGTCTTATGTGCAAGTTACTTCTTGTGTCGCTTGCGTTTTTTCTGTGTTGTGTGCTTACGGTAGGATTCCTGGAAGTCGTCGATGTCACTGAGAGGATGTTTTAGGTCCTTCTTGTAGACGATAGTCCGGTATGGATAGGGCACTTCGACACCTTCTTTTTTGAATCGCTTGAGGATGCTTTCGAGCAGGTCAAATTTCATCTTGTATCCACTGAAAGGATGGCGTACCCAGAATCCGATTCTCAAATCCACAGAGAAATCCCCCCATCCGACCACCTGTACGAGCGGTTCTTCACGTACCACGGTGCCGTTGACATGTGATTCAGGTATATAGAGCAACTCATGTTTATGTACTTCTTCAAGAATGATCCTTCGTGCGTGTTCGATATCAGAGTCGTAGCTGATGCCGACATTGAAGGTCTTGAATTCGGTAGCGCTTGTTATGGTATAGTTTTTGATAAGGTCTTCTGAGATCAGGGAATTAGGGACAATGAAACGTCGGTTTTTCCATTCCCGTATGACGGTATAATGCAGGTTGATGTCTTCGACCACACCGAGATATTCCTTGTACTGGATGAAATCTCCTATACGGAACGGTTCATAGATCGCGATGAAAATACCTGCGAAAAGATTAGCGATGCTTTTTTGCACTGCGAATCCCAGGATGATAGCTGCGATACCGGCACCAGCAAGCATGGAATATGAGAGCGTGCGTAGCGGAGGCACCAGGTAGATGATGACACCTACAATGATAAGGAAGATAAAGCCCTGCATGAGGTGAGATATCAGCCGATGCCGTGTTTCGGATATTTTCATGGCTCTCTCAAGGTTTCTGGCGGAGACTTCGAAACTCTCAAAGAAACCGTTCTTCTTCTCGGTCGCCTCAGCCTTTTTCCTGGCGAGCCGTTTGACTCCCCTTCGTGCCAGCGCGCTGAGAACGAAATAGAGCAGAACAAGGAGTACGATCTGGATGATGATTGTGCTATGACTGCTCCAAGAGATGTCCATAGTGTTTTTGCGGTGGGCAGCTTTAAAAGAATTTTCCTGTCACTTGCAAGTCATGTCATCAGAGAGCCCGGATAGCTTCCACTTCCTTTTCCACATCGATATCCTTGGTGATCCTGCTGCTGATCAGTTCTGTCCTGCCGAACATCTCATTGCTCACGAATCGTCCGGATACCTTGACCAGCTCACCGAGTGCACTATCCTTGATATCCTGGAACTCCGACGAATCACTTCTTCTGAGTTTTTGCATCTGCTTGTCATCAAAATCCAACAATGCGGCAGCCTGGTCCCTGAAGAAGACTGATCGTATGGTTGCTGTGCCATCGTCAATGACCGCATTGAGCACATAGGAGAAATCCTCTTCTATTTCTCCGTGTTCATCACACATAAAGACATCTCCTTTTTTGCGCACCCGTTTCTGGCATTCAGGACAAACTTCGTAGAATACAGGGCTGAAGACCTGTACCAGCGCACCGACCACTGTACCATAGGATTCTGGTTGCGCGTCCTTGATGAATACACGTCGTGGCTCCTGGTCACGGAACTGTGGTATGATGGCTGTGTCGATCTTTTCTGCAGATTCTTCAATAGTGGTCGGGTTGGTACTGGAAAGCTCCACACGACCTCTATTGGTACGGGCAGTCAATCCTGTGATGCGATATGTCTCGCCTTCCTTGAGGTCGTTGAGCATGTCAGCGGCATCATGCCAGAAGGATATCCTGATGCGTCCTGTACTGTCTCCCACCACAGCGGAGCGTACCTTTCCTTTGCGTCCATTGCGTTCGAATTCTACTAGATCGTATCGCTGCAGCAGGGTCGCGTCCAGTGTGATGTTGCGCATACCTTCGTATATATTGCCGATAGTGACCGGTTCGTCGGGGGAAGGAAGGATATCCACCCCTAGTTCGTTTGCAATGATGTGTGCGGCACCTTCCGGCGAGAGAAGACCAGAGAGTTCCTGCATCTTAGCTTCGACTTTCTTATCAAGGTTCTCTTTGGACAGGCCAGTCTTGTCCATGATCTTCTCCATTATCACCTGGTAAGGTATCTGCATGACAATCAGAAAGAGAACGGTTGCTTATATGTGTTGCCTACGGGTGATGCTTTTGTCTTTTCCTAATGATTTTCAGGCGGGCAGGATACCTGGATTTCCGTCGACTCTTTTACCATTGGATCTGGAATCATAGTCTGTCGGTCTAAACAGCGTGCGGTAGCGTTGAGGGACTCCTTGTGGCAGGACAGATGGCAGTGGCATCACAGGGCCGGCATAGGGGTCTGCGGGTTGCGGAAGATCCCCATGCAGGGTGCTTGCGACATCATGAAGATTCTTTGCAGAACGCGTGCAGTCGAGGATGAATTGCAGATCGTAGGATGAGGGTGTTGCGCAAAAGTAGAGGGAGAATTGCTGTGGCTTGCCGTTGGGTCCCAACAATCTATCCCTCAGTGCGGTCAGCGCCGCGACAGCGATGCTGGGATCCTTGTTCATTGCGGGCGTATAGACGAAGGAATCTTGAGTGCATGCTGCGAATCCCTCAGTCTGCTTGCTGCGCGTTTTCTTGAGACGTCGCAAAAAACCATGTCTGTGTGTATCGGGATTTTCTATCTCCACCACCGCACCATAGGCATTCATACCGATGCGTTCTTCGGTCAGGCGGAGAGTGCATAAGGTAGCGGCATAATCCTGATGGCCTCTCATGCGGAAGGCCAGCTTATGGGTTGTTCCCGGGTATCGCCGGGCCACTGAGAGCCAGTCCAGAAAAAGATTCTGTTGTTTCGGCGTGATTGCTTGT
>CAZMDB010000017.1:0-6128 GCA_964565095.1 uncultured Methanosarcinales archaeon
AAAAGCTTGGCCGATCAGGTAAGATGGTCAAGGCATTTTTCTGTTGCGATCCGGATATGGAAGAACAGCTCAAGTCAGATACCGGGGGCGTGGGATCGCGATGCATCTGTCTTGAGAATGATGAGGAAGGTGTTTGTATCATGTCGGGTAAGAAGACCAAGAATTTGGTATACTTTGCACGGAATTACTGATTCCTGGCGAACCTTTCAAGCTGTGCTACAGAGTCTTCTGTCAAGCCTCCAAGGCGGTAGATGAACACCTCTTGGAAGGCGTGATTGACGCAAAAAGTGAGATCATCATGCAGTTCTTCTTTGGTGATCGCGCGTCTGGTCATGATACCGCTTGCAGTCACTCCGAGGCCCGCAGTCTTGTAGTAGCGTCTTTGCAGATGCTTGCGTAGGTGCTGGATCAGGCTGCGGCTGGAGAGCATGCTTGTGTACATCATGGGGATGCGTGTATGTGGAAAGTTGTCTGCATAACTGATGCCAAGATGACGAAATACCTGTATACCGATCCGGCCGAGAATCGGGGGGTACTCTGCAGTATATATCTTGATCTTCTGCCTCTGCGCCTGTAGGAAGAGATTACGTATCATGCGGCGCTTTCTGAAGAATCCGTTGAGCACAGCAAGAAAGCGGGTCGGTCGTATCAAAGGCAGTTCAAGGTCCAGAAGGACCATTGATCCGGGTGGCATCTTTTCCATCTCCTTTTGCAGCGTATTGAGCTCCTTTTTTTTGCTGAAGGGAGATATCCATGTCGAGACCGGAAGTATGGGCCACCATCCTGTTGTGACATCCGGATTGATGCGTTGCAGTTGGTGCACCCGATCCAGGTATTTGGTATACGATTCGGCCGCCAGAAATATCGTTGCTGGCCATCTTATGAGCTGCGCTCTGCCCAGAGTATTCTGATCCGGATACTCTTCAAAAAAATTGATGCGCATATGGTTGGGTTGGTCCGGGGGTATTTATTGCTTGTTGTAGTGCTTCTTGTCAAGGCTGTAAATCTCTTACGAATCTGGCGCCGATGCGGCATCCCATCTTGTAAGCTTTCTTCTCATATTTTCTATGGAGTTTAGTATCAAGAACCATTCCTCCGGCGCATAGTGTGTGGATGCTCTTACAGCCTGCGCCCCTCAACAGGAATCGCAGCATCCTTTTTGGGTATCTGGTCATGCCAAACAGCTCATTGATGGGGAAGGGAGCTCCTGAGGGAAGCAGGATCACACCATGCGTATCTTTGCGCAAAGGTGTGCGCGGTTTCGGCCCCATGCCTGAAAACTTGAATAGCGGGAGGCATCGTTCCATGAATCGCTTCATGATGGCAGTAGGAGCGTATTCGTAGATGGGAGTGGCAATAACCACAACGTCGGCCCGGGTGATCATTGCCATGTATGATTTCATTTCATCACCAAGAGAGCATTGTGCAATTGGACTTTTCTGGTCTTGCGTGCATAGGTTGCACCCTGCGCAGAAGAGTATTTCATGATTCCTGAGGCTGATGATGTCTGCTCCTATGTCCGGATTCTTTTTTCTGATACCACTGATTATATTCTTAATCAATGCAGCAGTGGTTCCGTTCGTGCGGTAGCTTCCGTCTATGACTACAATATTTCGTTTCATAATGCACATCCCATTTTTGTATGCAGATAGTATCCGAGAGGAAATCTGACAAAGGTCAGGAGTAGCGGAAATGCCAGATAAGAAAGGTGAAATGTCCCTGTTTCTGCTGCGTTGAAGATGAAAAAGAAGAATAAGTATGACATTGCTAGTCCGGCGAGAAGTCTCATATGGCTGCCGATCTTGCAGAAAGGTTCCCTATGTTTGTTTTTCATGGGTATCATAGTTATCATCCTGTGGGAGGATATTCCCAGAAAACTACTCCATCAGGTGTCTCGCAGTAGGCGGAGCATCCTGCGCAATCAGGTTGAAGTACTTCATATCCAGCTCTAGTGCATGATTGGAAATCATGTACGTCAATCAGTTCGATCATAGACGTTTGGTCGATATCATCTCCGCGCATCCGTATTTCGGCTTGGTACCCAGAAATCAGTGCAGGCGCTTTGCTGGAATTGATGTCGAACACAAATGCTGCGCGATAGCATGTCTGGTACTGTGGAGTATCGTGCATGAAATCCCTGAATTCAGCATCACATTCGTCTCCAGAAATCCGGGAGAAGAACGTCATATGAAGATTATGGCCATCATAGTTCTGATATTGAAAACTGCTTCGGACCTGCTGCTCCATGATATGCCTTGCCTGATTGTCTGGAATATCGACATGTATGTCAGTCCGGGCCGGAATACAGGCGCTTAGTGCGATGCATAGCAGTATACATGCGGCAAAGGTCGCTATGTGTTTCATGGAGGAGAGAAGGATTATTGAATTTATAAACGCTCGTGAGGAGCCATATGGAGGAGTCCTCTATCATCTTCGTTTTTTCCTGTTCCGTATGCGATGCAGTAAAGAGCGGGCCCAGACGAACTCGCTTGCCAGTATCAGTAGTCCGGCAGGTATGAACACGAATGCGGGTCCAGGGGTGAATATGAGTATCAGTCCGAAGAGAAGGACGCTTGTGCCGATTATGAAGACAATTATCCTATAGGCTTGTTTCAGGGTAAGGCGGATGATATTCATGAGGGGTTCAGCTGTGGGGTGCCATATACTCCATCATATCCCGGTTCAATATGGATACTGCCATTGCGATTCTTCATGATGAGCGCGAGAAGATGCCCGTCGATCAGCCGTTTCAATCGGTCATAGGAGGTTGTAAGCAGAACATCCAGTTCGCTGCGCTCTCGGTTGACTAGCTGGTTATAGATGTTCCAGACTGTCTTGGTGCTTTTGGCTCGCCCTGTGTGGATGGAGATGAGTTCTGAGAGAGGCAGAAGACGCCTGAAACTGTCATATTCCTGCATCAGCGGAGTGTTGCGGTCCGCCAGCATTTCCACCCGGGAATCCACGCCGAGTGTCATAGTCTTGTTGCATACTGGGCAGATCCCCTTCTGTTTGATGGTCATCTGTGGAGAGGATCTATGCTCACAGGAACGATGGCCATCCCAGTGGTATTTCCCGTAGGCAGGATCTGCTTCGAGAGTGCCAGCAAAACGCTTGCCTGTGCGTATGGCTTTGAGTATTTGAGAATATTCGATATCATCCAGGTCGAAGAGGGTGGCTTCGCGTCCCATCCTCCAGGGCCAGTGGCTATGGAGGTCGGAATTGGATACAAGGCGTATATTGTCCAGTTGGGAGAGCCGGCGATTCATCTCCGGGTCGCTTGATATGCCTGTCTCAATAGCATGCACGTGATTGAGCGTATCATCGAATGCCTCTGCGAGTGAACTAAATCCGGATCTGCTGCCAAGGATTCCGTACCAGGGTGTCCAGATATGTGCAGGAATGATCTCGATGTCCTCGTTTATGCATGTCATCGCATCTACCAGTTCAGGGCATGAGATCCGAAAGATAGGTCTGCCGTCATAGTCGACCCTTCCTTTCGATTTGAGAAAAGCCGTAATGTTGTCGGCGGACTCCCAGTCCGGCGCGAGCAGCACATTGTGCACTCGTCTCCCCTTGCCATCTTGTGTATATACCTGTGCGATCTCGGTCTGGAGTATAAAAGGGAATCCATTTGCACTGCGCAGGGTCCCGAAAGAGTCTTCTTCTAGCTGCGTCTTAAGTTCCTGCCTCCACCGGGGATGCGTGAAGTCGCCGGTGCCAAGCAGATCGATGCCTTTGATGCGCGCCCATTTTTCCAGTGTGGGCAGATCGAGATTCTTGGAGGTGCCTTGTGAGAATCGGGAATGGATGTGCAGGTCTGCTCTGATGGCACGTTGCGTGGTCCCGTGTTCTTGCATAGTCGGGTGAGGGTGTGTCTGCTTATATGTTTTGTCCGCATGTGGGTTTTGTGGCAAGAACGTATATCCACTAACGCGGAGCTCTGTGATCGGCTGCCATCACCCACTCTCCTGACCCTGCTCCAAGGTGGTTATGAAAATGATTTCATTTCCAAACATTGAAAATCCTGGATTTTCATATGCACTATTTCTTTCTCTGCATTCGGAGATGCTGATGGCACCACCAATATTTTTATATCTGTTGCATCTACAATCACTCCCATGGACGTGACTGCACTACTCACCTACTACCGGTTCCCTATTGAAACCATCTATGTGCTACTCGTAGTATTGCCCTCCTTTCTGACCTATCTCAAGAGTCGGCGCATATATCAATTCAGCCACTACAGACCCGTCCACTTTTTCAGCCTCTCATTTCTGTGGCTGTCGCTGGCTTTTCTCTTCAGGTACGCCGTCATGCTAGTCATGATTTTTTTGGAACATCAATCACTCAGTACCATCCAGTCATCCTCTATCCTCACCATCCTTACAGAATTCTTTGCCCTCCTTCCGGGATTCTTCCTGGTCTACAGCCTATTCTGGAGACGGTTCCATCCGCGTTTCATCCAGATCACCCTCTATCTTGCCGCTGCTCTTATCAGCATCATCGACTTTGTTCTGGGCGGATTTCTCTTGATGTACATCAGCCAGATCGGTCTCTTTGCTGTCGGGTCGATCATCGCCTACCGACGCCACAGGACAAGCAGAGGAAATGCGCGTTTCAAGCAACTGTTCACCCTCTGTATGCTCCTTTTCCTGATTGTGTGGATCGCTAATCTGGCGGGGCAGTACCTTATCAACCTTATTCCTATCCTCCGCATCTACGTTTACCTGATTACCGGAGGTACCGCATTACTCTTCCTGCATATCGTTCATCAACTGACCAAGGGGTTCTGATATGGCCAAGAAAAGAGAACGCCTGGAAGTGGTCAATGACATCCTTGTGGCCATCCGCAATAGCAAGAACGGCCTCGGTCCCACGCGCCTGCTCTATGCTTCCAACCTTTCTCCCCAGATGTTCCGCGACTATATAGAGGAACTCGTGGATTCAGGTCTGATCGAAGAGCAGGAAGAGGAAAAAAGGAAGAAGGACAAGCGAGCACGAAAGATCTACGTACTTAAAGAAGATGGCTACCGATTCCTTGAAAGATATGAGATATTTTCGTCGTTTGTCGACAGCATAGGACTCTAAAGATTCCTAAAGTGCAGCAATACTTGTCCTCCGTAAGACTTAAATAGTAAAGTCTGCTTTACGTGTAGTGAACTTTACAATGGCTAGCTTACTGATCATGAACAATCTCCGCGCCTATAGAACCCGGAAGAAGATGACCCAGGAAGATCTGGCTAAAAAGGCATCAGTGAGCAGACAGACGATCATCTCGATCGAGAATGGGAAATACACGCCATCGCTGCCTCTGTCACTCATGCTCGCCGAAATCTTCGGATGCAGTGTAGAAGACTTATTCGACATTCAAAGAGACAGGAGGAGGAATACAGAATGATAGGAAAACCGGAATGGTTCACGTACCGTATTTTTGGATGGGGCCTTCGCCCCCACACGTGGCAGGGATGGGCATATATAGGCGTCGCAGTAGCACTGGTGCTGATTGCCTCTGTGCTTCCCGTGCCTGACAACGTGAGAACATGGCTCGTAGGCATCATCGCAGCGACACTTATACTCGACACGCTTCACGTGATGACCTTGCTCCCGAAGTATCATGATGAACGCGAGAATACGCATCAGATGATCATTGAGCGCAATGTCTCTTTTGCAGCGGTTGCCGGAATTGTCCTCCTCATGGCCTACCAGGCTTACCAGGCATATCTGGCTGGCATGACACAGGGTATCCCATTCGATCTCTCGCTACTCATACTGCTGGGCATCATGGTGACAGCAAAAACCTTGTCGACGATCTATGTCAAGATAAGGATGTAACCAAACAGAAACTTTTTTTAACTTTTTTCTTCCTTTCTTTCTGACATGACAGGAAAAACCGATGTAGGTTTCGGCGTGATGCTTCTGCGAAATGGGAGGGTCCTTCTTGGAAGGCGCCATCCGGATCCGGAAAAAGCAGACAGTGCGCTCGACGGCGCAGGGACATGGACTATGCCAGGCGGGAAACTGCATTTCCAGGAAACGTTCGAAGAAGGAGCGATCCGCGAGGTCGCTGAAGAGACAGGATTGCGCCTGAATAACCTGCAGGTCATCGCGGTCAATAACGACATCAGTGA
>CAZMDB010000017.1:6138-14258 GCA_964565095.1 uncultured Methanosarcinales archaeon
GCAGTTTGTGACCACCGGCAGGCTCTCTCAGAACTTTGACGGTGAACCAGAAGCCCGCGAACCGGATGAGATCATGGAATGGAAATGGTTCCCACTTGACCAGTTGCCAGCGCCACTCTATCCCCCAAGCGCCAAATTGTTGGAAAACTATCGCAAACAAGCATTCTATATCTGATTTTTTGCTATCTCATCCCGCATATGCCGAAAAACCGGGGTGGTGATATATCCATCCTGAAGGGTACCGATAACAGCACATTCTTCCGGTTTGGCAAAGGAGAACTCAGCTACGTAAGCACAGAAAATGGCATCAAGCATATCTTCCTGATGCTTCAGAGCCTTGCCCCGCAGCCCAGTCAGATCTCTTTCGATTATCTCAGCAGATAGGTGGAGCGGCGGATAAGCCTGTTCAAGGCTGCGTAGATGTTGTTGATATTTTCGGAAAGCCTCCCACCGGGTGGCATAATCATGCTTAGGTTTGGCCTTATATCGCAACACCTTATCAAGTCCGAATAAGACAACCATCGACGGATGAGGATATACCTCGAAAAAGGTCTTGCGCATTCTGGTCTTGCCTGGATGCGTCTGCTGACAAAAACCTTCTTGCTCTAATAACGTTCCCAAGCGCTCTCCGCGGACATATCCTGACCACTGGCTAAGACGCGTGCGATTCGCTGGATACGCACCGGCATGATATGTTCGGAACAGCTGGCTAATCACATGATCTGCTCTTCTGCGGCCATTCTCGTTAGGGACCACAAGCGGTGCGTCTATTGCCACATGCACATGGTCACTGGTATTAAGAAGGATCTCCTTGAGAATCTCTTCATCAGATTCCGCGGTCAGAGCATGTACCAAACGCGCAGAGAGTATGCGACCATCCTTCTCCACAGCCTCGATCACAGCTATCCCTGTCGCATTACGGACGGACCATGCCAGATCCACACCAACAAAATGGATTGTGCTTTCCATCCTACTCACACCGCATCTGCTCCTATATAAACATGCGGGGCTTGGTGTGAGAACTGGTATTCCTTGTCGAGCAGTCTCTGCAAGGTGCAGGAACATGCATGATTTCTACGGACTTGCAGCCGACAAAGGCAGCCCAGATACCTGCAATCTGGTTTGCAGTTATGCGTGTGTTTAAATAGATCATTGGTCTCTTTGCTCTTGCAAGGAGGTATTTCAAATGAAAATCCTATATGTTATTGGCCTTTGCCTGTTCGGAGTGTTTCTTTATGGATGCGTCAGAGCTGAAGGACCAGAAATCGTATCATTCGAGGAATGCGTTGATGCAGGCAATCCTGTGATGGAGAGTTATCCACGACAGTGCCGTGCTGATGGGCGGCTGTTCGTGGAGCAGATCGATCAGGATATGCAGATGTGTACGCGTGAGTATCTGCCTGTGTGTGGCGAGGTACAGGTCCAGTGTGTGACAACGCCGTGTCCGCCTATCAACACCACATTTCCGAATCGTTGTGAGGCAGAGCGAGCTGGTGCGCGGGAGATACGCGAAGGGGCCTGCGTGGAGTCAGAATCGGATCCCGAAGGGGCGTGCCTGTCCTTTGATGGACGTTGGATAGAGGAGACGATGGAGTGCGAAGGCATGAGCCAGCAGATGTGCGAGGATCTCGGTGGCACCTTCAGCCATTGCGCTTCAGCGTGCCGGAATGATCCTGATGCCCAGATGTGCACCATGCAGTGCGTGCTGGTCTGTGATTTCTCGTAAGGGGTATTTGTCGTCTCATGGTTTTTTCTTTTTTGGCATGTTCCTTATGTTGGAAAACACTGCCATGGAGGTTAGCTGCGTCCACGATTGAGGATGCAGTTCTGTTCAACAGGAAATGACTGATTTTTATCTTGCTGCAAGGTGATTTTCCTCATTTCTCTGGAGGGATGCGAAGATTTATATAACGAGTAAGTCATGGTATCAGCATGGCTCATCCGGTATTCCGTAAGTTGATCCCAGTCTATATAGTATGGTTTGTGATGCATGTATTGGCTTTTTCTTCTGTAGTGTTCTCGCAGATTATGAGAGGTGGATCATTGCAGCTGGACGGAAGTCTGGTTGTCTTGACTGTTTCACACTTCCTTCTCATCTTTCTTGGCATCGCGTTCATGGTGTACATGATTGTGGATTGCTCACTACGGAGGTTTCCCAATGACACTGAGAAAGCAGTCTGGCTGGTGCTGATTTTTTTCCTGACTATTCTTGGCAGCATCATTTATTTCTATGTGCATGGGAAGAATCCCAGATAAGGATTCATTCATCAAAAATGAAAAGCTCTTCTATCGTTGTTCCCAGTGCCTGAGCCACATCATGCGCAAGTCTTAGTGAAGGATTGTATTTGCCTTTCTCCAAGAAGACGATAGTTTCTCGGCGTACATTGACCTTGTCTGCTAACTTCTTCTGCGTTATGTCATGACGCGCCCGGAATTCCTTGATCCGGGTTCTCATCGGCCCCTCCTTTCTGCAATCACAAAGGAGATTACAAAGGTCAGTAGAGTGGCTACGTAGGCTGCTGCAATAAGAAGAGAGGTCAACGCCATCCCTACATTGAGTGAAAACGCTGTGATTATTGTGCTTAGTCCAATCAGTGCCACCACAAAGGCATAGAAGCCGGCCTTGTAGGTGTTCATTCGTAGTCGTTCGTCAGGATGTGCGGTTGCTGCAAAGAAACTGAAAAACCCAAAGAAACCGAAGAATCCGTAGTTTTTGGTCGTAAACCCGAGCAGTCCCAGCAGTCCCAAAAATCCCAGTAGTTTCAAATTATGCTTTCTCATATGATATCACCTTTTTTGCAGAACATCTTTTGGAAAAGTATCATTGTGGCCACCATGATCACACATGTGATGCCTATGACGGCATTGACGCTGAATGTGAGAAGACCAAAATGGTTGATCCAGAATATGATGAGTAGTGAGATGAGTGTTATCACCCAACTGTAGCCTGCAGTTCTCTCCTGCAATAATTGTGATCATTGAGCGGGATTTCATGGATCTCCTCCTAGATTTTATTGTTACTTATTTTACACTTTTTGTGAGAAATATATAACTTTATCATATATAAATCTTGTGGAGGAAAGATTACTGTGCAGTGGTTTTATATACTATATGACTGAGACAATGATACATGTTGCACGTGCGTAAAGCCAATATAAGGGACTTGTCGGAGATTCACGCAATCGATACTTTCGGGAAGCAGTTGGCAGCTTATTCTCCTCTTGATGCGCTTGCAGATTCGTCAGAGCAGGATTATGGTTACTATCAAAATTATGTGGATGGAAATGAGAGATGGTGTCTGGTAGCAGAAGAGGATGGTATTGTAGGTTTCATACTTTTTTGAGGTGAAGGAGCGTGAGCATTATTACAAGGTGCAGCGAGTCGGATATATCGACCTTGCATGTGTCAGGCAGGATATGAGAGGAAAAGGTATCGGAGCGCGACTCATAAAAGAGGCCGAGCAGATCCTGTCCGATCAGGATATTGATTATTGTACACTTTCAGTGCATTCTAAGAATATCGCACGGGATGTTTGGACGCGTCTAGGGTTTGAAGAATATAGGGTCGACATGTATAAGAAGATATGATTCACTCAGTGATAGTGGTAGAAATTTATATATAGTGCATCCGCGAATAATGAATATGGATAACAGGGAATTTGCTGTCGGAGTGCGTGAAGTATGCGAGGCGTGTCAGGTAGATGCTGCATACGGATTGTCTGAAGAAGAAGTGCGTATACGTCTCCAGAAGCATGGAGAGAATAGTATCGAGACTAGCAAGGGCCCGAATTGGTTCAGATCTCTTATCAAGCAGTGTAAGAGTTTCATCTTGTACGTCCTCCTGGTAGCCGTCGTTCTTTCGTTCATTCAGGGACACATGATCGAAGTCTATGTGATAAGCGCGATTATTTTTTTCATCGTGGGTCTTGGGTTTTTCATGGAGTACAAAGCGTCAAAGGACATGGAGGCGCTGAAGAAACTTACTCCAGTCAACACAAAGGTTCGCAGAGAAGGCAAGGAGCAGATCATCCCCAAGGAGGAACTGGTCCCCGGCGATATTGTGCTGCTCAAAAGAGGGGACATTGTCCCTGCTGATGCCCGGGTGATTTCTGCAGTGCATCTGCATGTGGATGAATCCATGTTGACAGGAGAGTCGACCGAGGTGGTCAAGTCTCATGAGGCGATCAACCGTCTGGATATCCCGATTGCGGAGCAGTCGAATATGCTATTTGGCGGGACACATATCACTAATGGGCATGGTGTCGCTCTGATCCTGCGGACAGGCAGATCCACGGAGATGGGCAAGATATCGGATATGCTGGACAATGTGATGGAGAAGGAATCTCCGCTGCAGAAGCGTATCGATAAGCTAGGTAAACAGATATCCGTTCTTGTGGTGTTTGTGTGTCTGGGATTATTCCCTATCCTTTTATTCCGCGGCGCAGGAGTAGAAGCTACGTTCCTACTAATCATTGCTCTGGCGGTCTCTGGAGTCCCGGAGAGCCTGCCGGCAGTCATTGGTGTATCTCTGGCGTTGGGCATAAAGACAATGATCGGGAAGAATGTGATTGTCAAGCAGATGTCCGCGGTGGAAACACTGGGGACCTGCACCGTCATCTGTACCGATAAGACGGGAACTCTGACGCAGAATAAGATGGTGGTCGAAAAGGTATTCCTTGCGCAAAAGGAATTGACTGTGACAGGAAGCGGGGTGGATCCTGCAGGAGAGATACTCCATAATGACAAGCCGGTCCACATGAAAATGGAGAAAGATTTTTCCAAGTTTGTGGATGTGGCGTATCTGTGCAACAATGCAAAGTTGTATCAGGAAGCGGATGAATGGCGTCTGGATGGAGAGTCTACAGAAGGTTCATTGATGGTGCTTGCCAAGAAAGCTGGTGTTGATGAAAGTCATTTCAAGGATGCAGAGAAAGTGCACGAGTTGGCGTTCGATCCGGTGCGCAAATGCATGAGTACTATCACTTCAATAGATGGCAAGAAGGAAGTGCAGATAAAAGGTGCTCCTGAAATCATTATCGGAAAAGCAAAGAAGTATCTCAAGAATGGGAAAGCAGTCAAGCTTGATGAGGGCATGAAGAAACTGCTTCTCGAAAAGAACCATGAGTATGCAAGCCTTGGTCTTCGTGTATTGGCACTCGGCTATAAGAAGTACCGCAAGAAGAGTTTTACTGCACATGATGTGGAATCGGATATCATTTTTGTCGGCCTTGTCGCGATACGGGATCCACCTGCGGAAGGAGTGCAGGATGCGATCAGAACGGCACATGAGGCCGGTATGAAGGTGGTCATGATCACAGGAGACAATTCGGTGACCGCGCTTGCTATCGCCCGCGAACTCAGGATTTACGAGGATGGGGATAAGATTATGACTGGTCAAGAATTGGATAGCATAAGTGATGAAGAATTGCATCACATCATCGCAGACATCTCTGTCTTTGCGCGGACTACGCCATCGCACAAGCTGCGGATAGTCAAGATACTTCAGGAAAGGGAGAATGTGGTTGCCATGACTGGTGACGGGGTTAATGATTCTCCTGCGCTCAAGCAGGCCGATATAGGGGTGGCAATGGGAAAGCGCGGCACTGAGGTTGCCAAAGAGGCAGCGAATATGGTGATTCTTGATGATAATTTCTCTACGATTGTCGAGGCGGTCAGGGAAGGACGTATTATTTACAGTAATATCCGGAAGTTCATCTACTATATTCTGGGAATCAGTTTTGCGGAGATATCGCTGATCGTGTTGGCGTCTCTGTTCGGCATCAACATGCCCCTGTCAGCAATCATGATCCTGTTCATCAATCTGGTTACTGCGGACCTTCTGGCGTTGGCAATCATAAAGGAGGCAGGAGCTCCGTGGATAATGCAGCAGAAGCCACGTGACCCGTCAGAAGGTATCCTGAATGAGTATCTGCTTCTGCGGATTACCCAAGTGGTCCCCATCATTGCTCTGGGCACTTTTTCGTTGTTCATTTTTGAGCTGTGGAGCAAGAATGATCTGGCGTATGCTCAGACTGTTGCTTTTACCGCACTGATATTGTTCGAGCTTTTCCATGCGTTCAATGCCCGCAGCTTTGTCAGGTCGAATTTTCACAATGAGATCAAAGGCAATATTCTATTCTTTGTGGGCATTGTGTCTGTGGTAATCGTCTTGATGCTATCTATCTACTGGCCTCCGATGCAAGCTGTATTCGGTACAGTCCCTCTGGCAATTTCTGAATGGATAAAGTTACTGATAGTCACTCCTATCATACTCCTGTTTGTCGAGTCTCAGAAGGCGATTATCGCTAGCGAGTTCAAGGAAAGGAAGCGGTCGCAGATTCCTCGGTCGTTTTGAGGGTCTTGATGTATCTTTGCTCAGAATTTGGCATGAAATGGCGTCGCGCAAGCATATTGGTCAGAGCGGGATCCGTCAGAAATGTAGGGTCATAATAGATGCATTCAGCTCCGTAACGCCGGGCTAGTTTTTCCACATAGTGCAATACGATGCCTCCGATGCGTCTGCTGCGGTATTCTGGCGCAATCATTATGTGCGCAAGATCTATACGCAGGGGGTCATGATCAAAATCTACGGAAAGCTGGAGTGCTGTTTTGCCTGTGCTGATGTCGTGGCAGGTCATATGGATCCCGTCGGTTCCCTCCGTACAGAGGCAATGGGGATCGGTGAGAAGCTCAGGCACTTGGCGCAGGCAGTCGTCTATGCTGTCTGCGCTTATGTTAAGCTCCAGTACATTCATGTTTGTTTGGTTACCGGGCGGTAGTTATAAGCCTTGTGCCGGAGGCTTATAAAGGTAGTAGAAAAATTAGATAGAAAAAATTATTCTGCCACTTTCTGCGACATAAGATCATCCAGGACTCGGTATGCTGTTGCTTCATCTTCATAACCACGGCTTTTGAGTTCTTCAATCCTCCATTCGGGTGTGGGCGACTCAAATCCCATCATATCTACTGGAGGAAATTTACTTGTCCATAGATCGTGCATTACAGTGTCATAGCAATAAATGGAAGGTTCGTGTATCTGTTGTGCTGGCTGTTCATAGCTGCGAGGTGCGAACAGACCCGTGCAATAGCCCGCGGCATAGGACGCTAATGCGATTATTGTTGCTGTCGCAAAACGGTACGCTGGATTTCTCACTTGTATCACCAATTCGTGGTATAAGGAAAACATATTTATATTATTGTTGTACAAAAATTACAACATGGATGAAAGTGATGTTGTTGCAACCCTCAGTGATGCATGTTTTTCACAAAAAGAAGCAACCACGTACGTGACGCTCCTCAAAATGGGTTCCACGACCCCTGCTAAGCTATCACAAAGAACAGGTATCGGCAGGGTATCCACCTATCATATTTTGGATGCCATGGTGCTCAAGGGTGCTGTATCCTGCTTCCAGAAGGGCGGAAAAAAACACTATTCTGCCATGGATCCAGACAAAATCAAGGCAATTCTACAGCACAAGCAAAAAAGGATAGAGAGTGTGACGCCATATTTACACGAATTGCAACATTCGATGCCGTCAAAAATGAAGGTCAGCGTGTTCGAAGGTAGGCAGGGAATTTTTGAGCTTTTTAGTGATATATTGGAATCTAAAGAAACAATATTTGTATATGGGAATCGAGAGGTCGGGGAAAAAGTTATTCATTTCGAATCGTTGAATTTTCGGAAAAAGCGAGTTCAGGCAAAAATCAAATTGTATGGTTTGTCGAACAGTATAGAGGCACAATTCATGCGTGAAAAGGAGTGGCAGAAACAGTCTGAATTTCGCATCCTGGATGAACTAGAGGAAGTTTCAACATGGACCTTCATTTATGGATCCAAGGTAGCGATTCTTGCCTTCGAAAGAGAACTCATGGGTATCATCATAGATAATGCAGATGCCGCTAATACCCAGAAATTCATGTTCAATATAATGTGGGAAAAGGCAGAAAAGCTGTATTAATCGGCAATCTAAACAACATTGCAGAATGCGCCCGCCGGGATTCCTTGAAGTAGTTTGCTACGAAAGGTCGAAGAATCTCTGATTCTGAAGATGTGAAAATCACAAGGGTGCAGAATGCGCCCGCCGGGATTCCTTGAAGTAGTTTGCTACGAAAGGTCGAAGA
>CAZMDB010000017.1:14358-20502 GCA_964565095.1 uncultured Methanosarcinales archaeon
CTCTGATTCTGAAGATGTGAAAATCACAAGGGTGCAGAATGCGCCCGCCGGGATTTGAACCCGGGCCAGAGCCTTGGCAAGGCCCTATTCTACCACTAAACTACAGGCGCGTTGAGATAAGGTCAAACAGAGGCCATTTAAAAATATTACGTTTCGCCAAAAAAATAAGTTATATATATCAGTATACGTAAAAGTATACTGAAATGACGCAGATATCATATCGTGTCCATGGAGCATCCAGTCCAGCCTCTTTCTATGGTATCGTGGGGTCGAGTCCTGCTATCAAGACTCTGACTCAGAGGATCAGGCGTGTTGCTCCTACTCCGAAAGCAATATACATAATGGGTGAGACTGGCACAGGCAAGGAACTGGTGGCGCGGGCTATCCATAGAGAAAGTGATCGGTCTGGTGCCTTTGTTCCTGTGGACTGCGGAGCAATACAGGATACTCTTGTAGAGGATGTCTTGTTTGGCCACGAGAAAGGCGCGTACACCGGGGCGGAGCAGGCCCGGGAGGGTGCTATGTCCCGAGCTGAAGGGGGGACGCTGTTTCTCGATGAGATCGGTCTCAACCGTGGACTGCAGTCGCGATTGTTGCGTGCATTTGAGTACGGATACACACGGGTCGGTGGGCAGCATGTGTTGCGGCCCGACGTCCGGATAATTGCCGCCTACAATGGCACCCAGGAGGATGTGACACCGGAGTTGCGGAATCGTATCGGGTATGTGATACCAGTGCCGCCGTTGCGTGAGCGTCGTGAAGATATCCCTGCTCTCACCAGATACTTTGCCTCACCGTACGCGCTGGAAGTGTATAAGTGTCCTGTGCAAGTCTCAGAAGATGCAGTGGATGTATTGCAGCAGCATGAATGGCCGGGTAACATACGTCAGTTACGGCACATCGTAGAGGCGTCTGTGACGGTAGCTGCGTCAGAGGCAAGCATAACTGGTAGTGGAGTTATTGTAGGACCTGAGCATGTGTCCATGGGTTTTTCGGATTGCGGTTATGGTTATGGGGCCTCTCCAGTCCAGCCGGTCGCACAGGAGAGCGAGTGGCCGGATCCTGCAGCTATCCTGCGGTCCCTGACGGCAGATGATCTTGTATGTGCAGCTGCGTTACTACGACTGTCAGAGGGGTGTTCCAAACAGGATGTTGCTGAGAGCCTCGGTTTGCACAGAACAACGCTTTATCGTAGGCTAAGACGGTCAGTAGGGGATGCCGAAGATGCTAGACAGCAATTACTCACCCTGTGTACTCTATCCTATGAGGGGAAGTAGTTTCTCCAAGTTGATTTCTAAGACAGCAACAGGCATCTCGAGTTCGAAATTCGTCAGAACCTGCGGATCAATCTCTCCGATCACTCCGATCTCTTCACCCTTTGCAAGAATAGTTCCTGCGCGTCCATTGATGAAGCTGGGATGCACGATCGGTTCAACCTGGATGGCGGACACACCGATCTGTTGCATAAGGGTATCAAGGACTTGCTTTATATCCGTATACGTGACCTTATCAGCGCATAGAGCCACGGCGATCCGTTCATCTTCCTTGTATCCTGGCTGTTTCTTGGTGGCATGAGCGCAGCGTCCTGTCAGGAATATGTTCTGCGGGTATTCATGCCGCTTGTTCAGTTTGAGCGTATCAAGCAAGGAGGGGACGAGCCAGGGCCGCAGGCAATCATACTCCTTGGTTGAAGGATTTTTCAAGGTGATGAGCTCTTCTTCCAGGCACATCCGGTCATTCTCTGTCTCAGAAGATGAGATGATGAAAGCGCTGGCTTCAGTGATGCCGAGTCCGACAATAAGGTCAGCCAGCTTCTTCTGGAGGATCTGCATCGGAGATTCTGCTGCAATGGTTGCAGCTTGAGGGATTTCGGGAGTGAAGTGATCATACCCATACGCAATAGCGATGTCCTCGACCAGATCGATCGGATGGAGAATGTCGCTGCGCCACGCGGGGATAAGTGCGGTCAGTGAGCTGGAGTTCTTCTTCTTGATGCCGTAGCCCATGTGTTCAAGCAGTCTGCAGATAGTGGTCTGATCAGTGCCGATACCCAGAACCTTGTCTACATATGAATATTCAATATTCATCTCATGCGGTCTGAGATCGGGAGTCGTGTACGTCTTGTTCTGCATCTCCACGGTAACCGTCTTGATGTTTCCACCCATATCAGCCATCGCAGTGACGATCATATTGAGACACTGCTTGAGGACCCGCAGGTCGTGACCTGAACATTCAATGAATACATCCTGTGTCTGCTCGCTGATCTTGCCTACCTCATGGCTGTTGATGATAGGCGGCATGCTCAGGACCTGATCATTGGCATCGATGAAGAAGGGAAACACCTCATGCCGTTCCAGAAGATACCCATATTCTCGACCAGTGGGGTGTTGTGAAAGTATCTGTAACCCAGTCATCTCTCTGGGGGATTCGAGCGGGCGGAAACGGATATCCTGAGGTTTCCTGCCCACAAAGCGGACCGGGAAGGTGATCTTTTCCAGAGGATAGATGCCGATTGCGGCCTTTTTCCTATTACGGCCGAACGTGATGTGAAGTTTTTCCTGGATCTGGATGATCTCCTTTATCTTTTCGTCGTCAAAGGACATGCCTTCGACAATCGCACAGGCAGTGTATGGACGGACAGGCGCAACACTTTTCCCGATAATGACCTTCTTTCCTGATGAAGCAAGAGGGTATTCGCGTAATCCAGTCTTTTCACCGATGAAGGATGAGACGGCACGCGCAAGTCCTTGTTCAGAGAGAAGATCAGGACGGTTCGGGAACATCTCCACATCGATCTGGTTGTTTTCCACGCTTTCCAGATCAGTTCCCAGATATGAGATGGCATGCTTGAGTCTCTCATCAGATAATTTCTTGCCGATGAGTTTCATGACGACTTGTTTATTGAGTGTTACCGAGGGCATCTTATTTCATCCAGTATTTCTGTTGTTGTGTCTTTTTGATGTCATTGCGATAGATATCGCGGATGTCGGAGATATCAAGGTACTCAGCGATACCACGCTCAAGTCCTAGTCCCCATGCCAAGACAGGGACATCCTTGCCTAGAAGCGGTCTGACCACTTCAGGTCGAAAAATACCAGCTCCCCCTAGTTCGACCCATTTATTGAGGACCGGATGCCATGCATCAACTTCCGCAGATGGCTCCGTGTAAGGGAAATACCCGGGTCGGATACGTACATCCGCATATCCTAGCTTCCTGAAGAACTCCTTCAGATATCCAAGAAGATGACTGAAGTTGACATCGGGATCAACGACTATTCCTTCTACCTGATGAAACTCAAACAGATGAGTCGCATCCATGCTTTCATTGCGGAAGACTCGTCCTACCGCGAAAAATTTCTGCGGCAAAACACTGTCTTTGAGCTGCGTGATTGTCCGCGCGGAAAGTACCGTGCAATGGGTGCGCAGCATCAATTGCTCTGCTTCTTTCTTAGACCAGGTAGTCTGCCATCCTGCAGAACCGGTGTCAGCTCCATCCTCATGCACTTTCCTGATTTTCTGAGCGACATCAGGAAGTTTTTCAGTAGAAGGGTTGCTGAGATAGAATGTATCCTGCATCGCGCGTGCCGGATGGTCCTGTGGGACAAAAAGCGCATCCAGATCCCAGAAAGCAGACTGTATGATGTTGCCTTCCATCTGCTTGAATCCCATCTCTATCCAGACTTTCTTGATGTATTCGATCGCTTGCGCCAGATAATGACGTTTTGCGCCAGGGCGTGACGGGACCGGATCATTCAGATCAAAGGGGCGGAATTCCGTCTCCTTCCAGCTGCCATCTCTTAGCATCTGCGGAGTCAGCCGCGAGATACGCCGGTCAGTCTTTATCCCATCTTTGAGAAGCGTCTTGCCTTTTTGAGTAAGCAGAAAACGTGGTATTTTTTTTGTCTCTATCTGAAGTATTTTCTTCCGGCTCTTGAGGCTATCCAGGGCGAACTGCTCTTCAGGTTCAAGCTCGTCTTGTTCCAGGGGGAATGATTTCTTCAAGAATTGCTCTTCCAATGAATCCTTTTTCAGGAGCCGTTTCCCGGCATCAGTTATGGTTATCTGCATCACACCCTCATCCTTGGTCGTGTGTATTGCTGCTTTCTTCTTGAGCGTTCCGATAGAGACGCCGATCTCTTGCTTGGATAGACCTGCGTCCTTTCCAATCTGGTCGAGGGTCTTGCTCTTGTCTGCCACGGCTTTGAGGAAACGTAGTTCTGGGAGTCCTTTCTCGAGATAGAGATGTCCATTATCGTCCAGATCGATGAGGGTGCGCACCTCATAGGATAGTTCGATAAGTCCCTTATTAGAAAGCCACTGCAGCCCGCGCATCACCTTGATGTACTCCAGATTGCTCTTTTCAATAAGTTCTTCAACTGTGCCAGAATCAGGCAAGTGCGGAAGGATAGCGGCTTCATACTCATGCAGTTGCATAGAAGAGATAGGACTCATGGATGTTTTTTAAAGCTTTGCGTTTGAACAGCAAGAATCTGTTGAGACGGAACTGACTTCGGCAAACGTGGAAAGTGCGCTCAAGCAGGCTGTTGAGCCGCTCAACGCCCTTAGGGATGCATTGGAGACAGGAGAGAAGAAGCGTGGGAAGGCTACGCAGAAAGTCGAGGTATTCCGTGTCCGCAATAGATTGACTGGCATATCGGCGTATCGGACGCCGGATTACTGTCTCTGTTACGTCCGACGAGGATGCGGAGCAAGTCACTGTGGTGCAGGTGATTCCGAAGGAAGTCGCTCAGAATGTAAATGAGTTGGTCTTCCCGGGCAAGCAACCTACAGTACTGCAGGCGGATCCGATCATTGAATGGATTTTTGCTGATGTCAAGAAAGGGCAGGATCTGCAGATGGTGTATCTGATCAATGGAAGGCAGACGGATCCGGCAACTGAGACGTTGACTTCCTACACACAGAAAAACAGTGGTTGCAGCTGAAACAGGTGGCGTAGTGAATCAGACTGCAGAAGCGCAGGAACCCCAGAAAGAAGATGAGCCTGTTATGCAGGATGTGTCTGGCGGACTCGTCTGGCCTATTGCTGCGGTCGTCGTGCTTGTAGGCATAGTGGTAGTCTTTGTGGCTATGAAGCGCAAAAAGGCCAAGTCGATGGAGATTTAGTCTCCATCAGTTTTGATTTTTTCCTTTTCCCCCTATGCAGCTCTGCGGTGTCGTCCGGTACGCTGTTCTGCATAGGTATCTGCTCCAGATTCTGAATGATATCCCAGCGCATGACCGACTTCGTGGTGGTAGACGTATTCTTCGGTGTCAGGGTCCAGATTGTTAGCGATATAGATAGAGTGGGTATGGGGGTCGTAGAGGCCGAGTGCATACCAGCCCGGACCCGAGGGCAGCAGATCCGGAGTGACATAATGCACCTGCGCACCGCTGGTAGGGTCGATTCCGCTGGCGGGCCTCTGTGCGGTGTACGCCAGAGAGGATGTTGCTGATGGTTCCCAGAGATAGTCCGGCAGATGTTTTTTCTTTGACGGAGGAGAATAGTAGATGCGGTCTTCTAAGGATGATTCCGGAGTAACCGGTCTTCTTGGAGAGGTGCCTGCCTGCCTTTCTAATTGGAGATGAGCAACCACTACGATGGCCGAGATATCGGCCAGGATGATCCGGAAAGATCCCATGGGGATGTCATGTCCTCTGTCCTCTTAAAGATGATCATTGTTTCGACGGATGTCCCGAGGGTGTGCGGATCCTTTTGTTGAATAGATGGATTTGCACGAGTATCAGTACCAGGATCATGATGTTGACCAGACGCAGGAATAGCATGAACAGATTTGAAGTCATCTGGTTGAGCGGTGCCATGCTGAATACTTGGAAGAAATAGAAGATCGCAGAGAACACAGAGTTGAGCATGAAGAGTCCCGCCGAAAAATAGATAGCAGTGAATATCTGGGCTTTACGGGTAATGTACATGAATTTGAGAAGGAACAGTACCAGCAGGCTCAGAAGAATGATCTCAGTTATGAAGGCAGTGGAAAGCGTAAGGGTCATATAGAGGCTGCTGTAGGCGCTGGCTGCCGGTATGCACAATAATGCGCTGAAGAGTATCGCCCAGGACCTCATATGTCATCACCAAGGATATTGCGGATTGTTGTGTACAGTTCTTCCGCATCGAAAGGTTTTGTG
>CAZMDB010000018.1:0-10343 GCA_964565095.1 uncultured Methanosarcinales archaeon
CCTCAGAACCAAACGCCTTGAAAATCGACGCAAATTCTGTTCCGATATACCCTCCCCCTATGATAGTTATGGACGAAGGAAGCTGCACAGGAAGATTGGCAGAAGTGAATGCATTCTCAAACATTGCTGGCACAAAAGGCCTAGAACCCAAAGCCAGGATCGTCGCATCGACCTGATACTCCTCACCATCACACTCAATGGCATTCGCCTGCCGCAAAGATGCCTTACCTCTGACAATCCGGATGCCTTGCTGATCAAATGACCGCTCCAGCCCCTGACGCAGTTTCAAGACTGCCTCTCTGGCCGCCTGCAGTCCTTGCTGCCATGATAAACCTCTATGGGCTGCGCTGATGAGGGTCTTTGTAGGTATACATCCACGATTGAGACACACCCCACCAAGATCGAGGCACTCAAAAAGAATCACAGAGATCCCCTCATTACGCAGATCCAGAGCTGCGGTATATCCAGCGATACCGCCTCCTATTATTCCGACTGTTTCCATCCTTTCTTCTGATGTGCTTCAGGATATATATAAAAGTTTCAGGCAAATGATAGTGAACGGAACCTGAAGATGGTGTCTGACGGCCTCCCTAATGCGCGCCCCTCTACTTCAGGACGCCCTGACTACGTCCGAGCGACTCCACAGCTTCACGTATCTTTTCCACATCCTGAGCCATAGCAATGATGGCACGGGCTTGCGCACTCCCTGGCACTCCCTTTGTAAAATACATTGCCTGCTGCTTCATACGCCCCAGCTCTGCAATCTGTTGTTCACCTGCCAACTTCAGATACGTGGAAAAAGCTTGAAGACCTCGCAGCGGATCCGGAGGCACACTGATTCCATCCTCCAGGTACGCACGTATATCTCCGAGGACATAGGGGGCCCCCCGCAAAGCGCGCCCGATCATTACGTAATCGCATTCTGTTGATGCCATCATGCTCCGGGCTGTCGGACCGTCTACAACATCACCGTTACCTATCACGGGGATGGACACAGCATCACGGACCCGGCGTATCTCCTCCCATTGCGCCTTTCCGGAATACCCTTGTGCCAGCGTCCGTGCATGGACTGTGATAAAAGCCCCTCCAGACTGTTCGATGATACGGGCCACAGGCACAGCCACTACCGACTGCGCATTGATGCCAAGACGTATCTTTGCGCTTACCTGCAGATGTGTCGCTTCTACTGCAGCTTTGACAATGCTGCCGACCCTTTCCGGATCCCTAAGCAAACTGGCACCGCATTCCTGTCGCGCCACTTTCGGGGCTGGACATCCGAAATTCAGGTCGATCCCCGCATATCTGCGCTCATTTTCTGCCCACTTGACCGCAGCGACTATCTCCTTGACATTATTCCCGAAGATCTGCAGGAACACAGGCATTTCACGATCATCTATCTGGGCCATCGCACGCGTACGCGGACATCCTCGGCTCAGCGCTGCAGCACTGAGAAACTCTGTGAATACACACCCTGCTCCCTCCGACCGGCACATGATCCGGAAAGGACTATCTGTGATGCCCGCCATAGGGGCAGCAACGACAGGAGTTTCAATATATTTCTCTGGCTTGATCCCTGGTTGGACCTCAATACGACGCTGGATTGCCATGAAAAGAAACCATTGTCGTTTTCTATAAAACGCTTGTGGCCGTCCATGTATTCGGGTTTACCGAATGAAACGAATAGTTATATTTATATATTAATATACCTATTGCTATACTGATTTACATAAGACCACCTATCCACCAATTATCCAGCGAACGCCTACAGAAACAACGGTGATTGACTATGCAGATGCCACAACAGGACCTATCCCGATGGATCAATGTCAATGAGTTCAGTCTCGCCAGATACCGGACAAGGCTCAAGATATTCAAGCTACCCGTACTGACCCGTTAGAGGCTGAGACATGGTACGAAAAACATTTTCCATCTGCTATGAAGCGACATCTGTGGTGTGCCTCCTCTTTTTTCTCCTATTCCTTCGGGACCTGAGAGCCGCAGCCAGTTTCATCCGTGGGGACAAGCAAGGAGTGGTATTGATACGGCTGCCTCAGGGAGGATATGTACCAGTCCACGTCTCTCCGAAATAAGAGGATATTCTTTATTGCGATATCCAGAGATCACATAGGAGAGAAAGTTTTATAAATACCATCAGCATTGCCAGCTTTACAAGCAGCTAGAGGAAGCCACATGGGAAGGATCAAGACTAAGCAGGTCAAGCGACTCACTAAAGAGCTCATGAAACAGAGTGACGACTTCACTACAGATTTCGAAGAGAACAAGAAAGTGATTTCAGAGATCTCCTCGACAAATTCCAAAAAGATTCGGAATGTCATCGCGGGTTACGCGACACGACTTGTCAAGGAACAGCAGAAACGAGCAATCTGACGATTACAATGGACGACCTCGACAACTCTATCTTTGTCGGAGACAAGTCTTTTATGAACTACGTCACTGCCGTGGTCATGCAGTTTACGACCAAAGGTGCAGATGAGGTATTCATCAAAAGCAGAGGAAAATTCATCTCCAAGGCAGTTGATGTTGCAGAGGTCTCTGCCAAACGTTTCCTGAAAGATCAAATAATGATCCACAATATTTCTATAGACTCTGAAACCTTCACGAACAAGGAAGGCAAAGAGGTTCGTGTTTCTGTGATGGAGATCTGCCTGCGTAAGACCTGAGTTCATGGTATTCAGCACATTGGACTATACTTTCTACTATTTGAAATTCTTCTGATATATACATTCGGGCATAGATGTTTTTAAAAGATGGGCCAAACCCGCTCATCGTATGGCTGACAGGAAACTACAGGAAGATTTCCTCAAGGAACTTGCCAATATAGGTATCGGGCATGCAGCCACTGCACTCAACCAGATGATAAACGACAAAGTGGAGATTACGCTGCCAAAAATGTGCTTTGTGAGTATCGACGATATCCATGGCGCTGACCAACAGCACTTCTCTGGTATCACCGCTCACATCAGAGGAGATGCTGAAGGAGCGCTAGTCACCCTGTTTGCCGATGAATCCAGCTTCTGGGTGATCGACAAGATCTCCGGGAACACGCCCGGGACAACATCTGCCTATGATGACATGGGCAAATCCACGATTAAGGAATTCTACAACATCATAGGAGGGGCCTTCCTCAGTGCATTGGCAAACATGATGGCACTTCGCCTCATGCCGGAAATCCCCGAACTGGTGATCGGTGACCTGACCAGCATCCAGCAGCAGATCACGCAAATCACGAATGATAGCACACAAATACTGTCGGTAGAGACTGAACTACGGATTGAGGGGAAGGACATCCAGGGAGCAATCTACCTAATTCTCACGCCAGATTCGTTTGCCAAAATCAGCAGCCAGATGTTGGGTTAGACTCATACAGCACCTATTCATCATCTTTTTAAAATGGAAAATCCGTCATAGCATCATGAGAACAGGCCCACTGATCAGGTCCATTCGACAATTGCGCAAGACGGGAATCAGTGACTGGAAAATCCAGGAAGCCCTTGAAGAACAAGGCTTCCCACCCAAGCAGGTACACAGAGCATTTGCTCACCTTTACCACATCACAGCGCTGGTCAGAGCGACAGGCATCCTCATCATTCTCGTACTTCTTGCAGCATTCGCATACATGAGCTACACACTCCCTGATAGCGCGTGGTGGCAGACAACCCTCCAACCTGACATTGATCAATACCGCACCGACCCGAAAACACAGGACTTCTCATATCATGTGGACGGGACAGCAGGAAACATTTCCATCACCACCTATCAAGGCATGGCTGACCATTTGGCAGGTATCGACCGCCAGATCCGCTACTTCGGATCTCCACCTTCCGCTCGCCAGATAGAACTGCGGTTCCTGGACAACAAGCGACAACGGCTCTTCCTCAGAGATATCGCAGCACAGATACGAAACATCTCTACTGAACCACAGGAGCAGGCTCGCATCGCTATCAGCCTGGTACAACGCATCCCCTATGAACAGGGAGCCAGTGAACAAGGCCATATCCGCTACAGCTATGAAGTACTCCATGACCATACCGGTGTCTGCTCAGAAAAATCCCGGCTCCTCGTCGGATTGCTTCGCGAGCTTGGATTCGGAACAGCCATTCTCCGTTACCGGCAGCAGCGACACGACGCAGCAGGGATTGCCTGCGATCCGAGGTACGACACCGACGACACAGGATTCTGCTTCATAGAGACTTCCTCACCTTCGATCATCACAGACAGCTATGGGATATACCCCGCATTTGGCGCACTCTCATCCTCCCCCGAAGTCATCACGATCAGCGAGGGAATGACACTGAGCAATCCTTCACAGGACTACACAGATGCTCTACGACTCAAAGCTATCACAAACAAAAAAGGCGGTCTGACACCGAGCGAACGCAATGAACTTGAGCAGATCCGCCGACATTACGGGTTACCCTGACCCAATTTAGGTCAACCACAGAAACCTTTAAAAGAAATCCTCGAGAACACAGCATCTATGAATGATTGGAAGACGCAGCGACTCAGACAATTCGCTACGTTCTCCTTAGGTGGCACCGCTATATTCATCGTAGAGATGATCATCACGATCTTTCTGACCGAGATTCTACACCTCTGGCACATGACTTCCTACACCATCGCACTACTTATCAGTCTCATCGGATACTTCACCTTCAACAGCCTCATCACCTTCCGCAACACGACACAGCCACGCACACGCTTCCTCAGATTCACAGCAACCTTCCTTGTTTCCATCATTACCGGTTGGATGATCGTCTTTCTGCTCACCGCATCAGGACTGCATTACATCATCGCGATCATCAGCGTAGCCGCGACTCTCTCAGTGGTGAACTATTTGATCAACCTGAAATGGGTATTCCGATAGTACTCATGTACGCTCTCAGACATCAAATTCAGCAAACTGAGGATCAATAATCCGCTGATGCCTGTCTATACCGTCAATTGCCTCCATCTCAGCCGCCGTGAGATCTATACTTGCAGTCTCCAGATTCTGCCTGAGATGCTCTTGGGAACTGCTCTTCGGAATGACCACCACTCCATGCTGCATAGCCCACGCCAGACAAACCTGAGCCGCAGTGCAGGAATGCGCCTCGGCGATACCCACAATCACCTCATCAGAGAGTAACGGCCCTCCACGACCTAAAGGAGAATACGCCGTGAGCAGGATTCCCTTCTCATGACAGTACTTCAGTAGCTCTTCCTGATACAGATAAGGATGAAACTCCACCTGATTGACCGCTATTGGCATGGGGGATACACGCTGCGCCTCCTCCAGATGCGCAATTGTATAGTTACTGACACCTACAGCCTTTGCGAACCCTTCCCGGACAGACCGTTCTGCCGACAGGAAAAGCTCCCTTGCATCCACCGCAGAGTCAGGCCAATGAACCAACACTAGGTCTAAGTAATTTGTCTGCAACTCATCAAGAAATCTACGGACTGCATCATAGAAACCGTCACCTGCAAGGTCTTCACGCCAGACTTTCGACGTAATGAATAGCGAGGATCTGTCTGCATCCTGTATCGCTCGGGCGATGTCAGCATGATTCTCATATGCGTCGGCAGTATCAATGTGTGAATACCCCATCCTTATAGCCGTCTTTACGACATCAATGCACCGCTTCCCCGAAAGCTGCCATGTTCCCAGGCCCATTATCGGCATCTGCCCTTCTGGTTTCAGTTCCACGTTCTTCATCAGATATCACCTTGATTCCTGTATACGCATCCCACACATAAAAACTTCACGGGCTTGGTAATATCATTATCGGCCCGAGGATCCCATACAGTAGAACCACAAAGTTTATAATGATAGTAGACCATGTTTAACACTATTGATAATAACGCGTGTGGCCACAGGTTGACCGTAAGCAGTAACTAGTCATATATGGAGGAGGTAGGAACCAGATGAAATGCAACCATATCGAATCGGCATGCATCATCATGCCCACATACAACGAAGCAGAAAACATCGGGCAGATGATCGAGTCCATATTTCCTGCGGACACAGGCCGCCAAAACACCCCTCTCTCACTTCTCATCGTGGATGATTCATCACCAGATGGCACAGCAGACGTCGTACGTTCGTATCAGGGGCGCAACGCGAACATCCACCTCCTGCTACGCAAGAAAAAGGAGGGGTTGGGAGCTGCGTATCTTGCAGGCATGAAATATGCATTAGAGAACCTGCGTCCTGACGTCATATTCGAGATGGATTCAGACTTCAGTCACGACCCGAATGACATTTTCCGCATGCTGGCTCCACTCTGGGACAAGGCGGACTTTGTGATTGGATCCAGATATGTACCTGGAGGCAGAGTACCTGAGGACTGGGGGGCCCACCGGATCATGATAAGCAGGATGGCAAACATCATGACAAGAATGATACTAGGTATAGAGGGAGTACGGGATTGCAGCGGAGGTTTCCGCGCCATACACACTGATATACTCAGGAAGATAGATCTTGATACTCTCGATGTGCACGGATATGCGTTCCAGGCAGTCATACTCGAGTCCGTACTTGCTGCCGGAGGCCGGGTCACTGAAGTACCTATAGAGTTCTCGAATCGCAAAGCAGGCGACAGTAAGATGCGCATAGGAGATGTCATGGAGGGATTCACTGCCCTCGGCAAGGTCAGGGTGCAACGCATATTGAGTTCATAGACGAGGTTTAATCATGATAAGACATATCACACATATAGTGCCAAGGCTGCGACGATTCCTGAAGTTCGGCATCGTAGGAGGACTCGGTGCAGTGCTCAATACCGTCATACTCTTCATCCTGACAGAATACCTATCAGTGTTCTATCTATTGGCATCCGCAATCGCGACCGAAATCGCCATCATATCAAATTTCATAGGAAATCACCTGTTTACCTTCAGGGACATCACCAACACACTTCCCTTGTGGAAAAAATTTCTCTCGTTCCAACTAGTAAGCCTTGCCAGTCTTGTGGTTACGGTCACGACCCTTTGGATATTTGTTTCATTATTCGGCAAAGAATTGCTACTGGTCTGGAATCTCTGCGCAATAACAGTGGCCTTCGTCTTCAACTTCGTACTCAATAGTCGCATCACGTGGAAACACACAGACACCGTAAAAGATAGATCAAAAACAACACAATGAAAACGCGATACTTTACACGGATACTTGCAATTACAGCTTTCATACTATTGCTTGCCTTTCAGGTCAACGCTGCAACAAATGCCAGCCAAACCACAACAACAACCGCACTTTCAAAAGCAGGCATGAATGGTTCGGACATCAAATCCAACACCACGGATAACAATCTGGATGATGCTTCCACGGACAACGCGACAACAGATGAGACGGATGTGAAAAATCGATCCCTAGATGCCACATCCATCAAGCATCAAGCATCAGATAATGACAGCACTTCCATAAATACATCATTTCCAACCAATAACACCGTTTTCAATTCATCAGACTCCGATACCAGAGCACATACGAACAGGACAGGAGAGACCCACATCATCACAAACACTACTGAGATGAACACTTCTGATCCCCCAGATAATACGACCTACGATTCATCAACAACGGAAAACTCGACTGTTAATCTGACTAAGCCAGAGGAAAACTTATCTGATCCATTAGATGAGAACTCCTCCGAGAACACAAGCCCGAATGCATCCGAGACTGTCGCAGTATCCAATGCCACCAGCGCGCAAGACCCATCAGAACCCGTGATGCTTGAATCAGATAAGCAGGATTCAAATACCACACCACATCATTTCCTTGCCGCAACCACCCATCTTGGCTACCATCCCGACTCTATCAAGCAGATTGTTGTCTATACGAACGCATCTGCGGGGTCCTTTTATCTCCAGGACAGCACAAACAACCAAACAATATTCAACGGTTCTCTGGGCGTCCCAGTGGACTACTATGGCAACACCACCACCTGCCAGGGAAACAATCCCTGCCTTGTCGGTGATTTCAGCAATTTCTCAAAAAGAGGCACATATCTCGCCTACGTGAACATAAGTGGGACTGTCAAAACAACAGCTACAGAATTCACCATTGGTCCAGACATCTATCGTGACGCTATAGACATAATGGCGCCATTCTTTGACGCGCTGGATCAGCAGAACTCTTCCTATCATGCAGACATGCATTCATCCTATGAACCTGCCTTTCCGATGATGGCTGATGGCAGCTTCATCATGAAGGCGGACCAAGCCTCACTGACCCTCATCCGCCTAGCCCATGCGTACCGGGAAAACCCCGGCGCATTTGACAAGGAGTACCGCAACCATATCAAAAAATACGCTGACTACCTTTCTTCACTACAGGGTCTCGTCCTTGAAGAGCGTAACGACGGCACTGGATTTCGTATATCAACCGGTACACGAATACACAACGCCATAGTGCCTGGTCCAACTGAATTACAAAACATTGATGTCTATACTCCAGGCAGCAGCACTCCTTTGATGCAGGTGCCAGTGGTTTCTCTCTGCGGAGCAGATGATGGTTCCTCAAGATGGGATGCGTGCATGCAGACTGCAAGTGACGTCTATAAATTGCAGGCTGACGAGCCTGGACTCAATATCAGCTATACAGATACCACTGCCACACTCGTAGATCGTTCAGCGGAATTCGGAGTCGCCGGCGGATGGTCGTACGAGTTCGGGTGCTTCTTCGATGTGAATCCAGAGCAGGAATTATTCACCGATTCATACAACCCCTGCCATGTGTTTGACGCCACAGTGCAGCAGAACCACACCGTATCGGCCCTGACGGGATTGCTCATGGGCCTTCCTGCCCTTGAAGAAGAAAACCCTGCTATTGCAGAAGAATACTTCACCCGAAGCCTGGACACTTACCGATGGATAGAAGAAAGATATGGAACACCTAAGCAGATTGGATTCTGGGGAGCCTCACTATTCCTATTGTACGAGTACAGCGGTAACACTAGCTTCCTGCACCAAGCATATTCACTTCGTGAACAGATCCCTATCTCCCTCATTTCAGATAGCACCCGCGGCAATGAGTTTTATTGGCAGGAATATGTACGGAACAAAGATGCTATACTTGCCGAAAATCTGGAATACAAAATGAATAACGTCAGTCCCGATGCCTTTTTCCGCAACAAAATCTACGGAGATTATAAGGATCGAGGAGGCTACTCTATAGGAGCCAATGGCGAGAGAATCTATGAACTCGATCGGAACATCCAGTTCCAGAATAGCAGATTCATCCTGACTGAAGGAGTGCTAGCGACAAAGGCATTGCTCTTCTACCCGCAGTCAGAACGCATAATACAGGAGACTGCAGACGCGCAGATAGCTTGGATGACTGGGATGAATGGAATCCAGGATGGAGTGGAACTAGGCGCGCCACTGCATTCGATAAGCTTCATCTTTGGTATAGGCCAATTCCCACAAGAGTACCACTCAAGATATCTTGTCAATACTGGGTATACTGAAAAAACCGCCGGAGCTGTCATAGGAGCACGTGACACTGGTTACGACTTCAAGACCGAAGACGGGGAATTTGAACGCTTTGATGGCATGACTGATATCCTTGGACGTACTCTCGGGTCATTGGGCAATGGATGGCGCAATGAAACATCTACCATACCTTACACCACACAGCCACTTGCTGGCGGGAAAACCTATATCCCTGGATGGATAAATGGGGCTTTCGACATCAACACTAACAGTGCTGAGACAGACACAATCTTCAACTATCATGACGATCATAATACCTACGAATTCACTGAGACAACAAACGAGATTGTCGCTACAGCCATAGAATACTTTGCACTGCTCGACAAGCACTACAACCAGCGCTCAACAACACCATCTCCATCCTTTACGGATCGGACCGAACTCAGGACTCGTATCGCACCATTGGAAGCACAAGTATACATCGACCAGACCCCCCTCAATACCGCCGACAACCAAAGCATCCCTAGAGGAACTCACGAAGTCCTCATACAGAAGGATGGCTACATACCCTTCCACGAGAACATAACATTCCATACCAGCCACACACTTGAGGTGACGCTGGCACCCACTGTCCAGAATGCCACGGTCCTGTTCTATGGTACGCCTGACGCTGAGATACTCATTGACAATAAGACATTCGGGTTCATAAATGAGAACGGCAACTATACCGCAGAACATGCGCCTGGCAACTACACAGCTACTGCTCGGCTGCAGGGGTATTATGACCGTCAGCTCAACCTTATCCTCGAGCAAGGACAGAACCACGACTTCAACATAACTCAAGAACCTATCATTGAGAATGCCACGGTCCTGTTCTATGGTACGCCTGACGCTGAGATACTCATTGACAA
>CAZMDB010000018.1:10443-20369 GCA_964565095.1 uncultured Methanosarcinales archaeon
GGTCAATCTTGTCCTTGAGCAAGGACAGACCTACGATTTCAACATCACTCAAGAACCTATGATTGAGAATGCCACGGTCATTTTCTATGGTACGCCTGACGCTGAGATACTCATTGACAATAAGACATTCGGGTTCATAAATGAGAACGGCAACTATACCGCAGAACATGCGCCTGGCAACTACACAGCTACTGCTCGGCTGCAGGGGTATTATGACCGTCAGGTCAATCTTGTCCTTGAGCAAGGACAGACCTACGATTTCAACATCACTCAAGAAGCCGTCATTGAGAATGGCACCTTCAACCTCACTACAGAACCGTATACCGACATCGCCATATACACAGTTCCTTACAACAAGTCTGATCTTCCAGTCGTGAGCGCAGATACTGACACGAACGGAAGCATGGTGACACAATTGGCACCGGGACAATACATTGTTTTTGCTTCGAAGCCGCACTACGTAAATGATTCCATCGAGGTATCAATCCAGGAATCCTTGATCACTACCGAAATGTTGCCACTCTCACCGAAAAATGGGAGCATCACTCTCGTGGCTTCCGACCCTCAACAGAGTGGGTTCAGTGCTTGGTTAGACGGGAATATCTCGGGAACAGCCTCAGACAACACCTTGATAATCCAGAATGTTACACCTGGCAATCACACGATACGGATAAACCACCTAGGTTTCAAAGACCTGTGGCTCTATCCCGAAATCTCCGCGGGACAACATCTTACCATGGATGTGGATATGCAACCAAATGGAACCATCATAGCTGCCTCAAGCATGCCCGAGTACGTTCCTGGAATGAACATCTCCGAAGACTCCCCCTTCAACATCACATTGACCCTGCAGGAAAACGCCACCTCCCGGATAGACTGGTTGATAAACGGCGAATTATATGCGCGCAATACCACATCGTTCCACTGGACACCTTCGCACCTGTATACGAGCAGTCAACGAGATGCGACCATACAGGCAGTAGCAGGAAATGACACGATGACATGGACGATCCAGGTCATAAATGTATTGAACCCGTACTTTTCCGGTAAATTCGGAGGAGACGCGGCTACGCTTCATGTATTCCATTACAACAGCTTGGATATCACTCACATGAATGCCACAATAATATCTGAGAATGGTCCGTACACCGTGCAGCTTTCTCCAAGAGTTTTTACGAATGAAACAGAGTGGGTCGCCCAGATCAGCGACATCCCATATGGGAACAACCTATTATCCATTATCCATACATACTCGAATGTTTCCAATACGTCCCACAATTACACGATTCCTAAGGGAAGAGCGTTCTATCGATACTATCCTACGTCTGCAAACAAGAAAACGCCTTCGTCACCATCGTCTTCCAGCACATCCCTCCCCCAGCTGGATATTGTATACGCTATCTTCAGCAAAGACACGATCGCAGTCAATGAAAGCCAGACGATCATTGTTGATGCAAACATCTCACGCGGCAATATCACATCTGTCACAGCGCGTCTCCAAACCCCTGAAGGCACACGCAACATAGCCCTCAGTCTGATAAACGGGGATCACCAGTACGGAACATGGTCCCGAGAGTTCAACAGGATCGTTCCCGGAGAGCATACACTCACGTCCGTGGAACTCTTTTCCGGCAATCATTCAGAGACTGTCCCGATAGAAGGCGCTTCCTTCTACGCCACAAAATTGGTTGAAAAGGAAGAATTCCCGGAACTTGAACTGGTCTATCTGGTAGTCGAAGACAGCACTATTGCGCCAGGACAGAATGCGACATTGCGTCTGGATGCGCAGGATCATGACGGGATCACTGAAGTTACTGTACATATGTCTTCAAGAAAGGGATACAGATACGACCAGAAGATGCGACTGATAAAAGGGAGCAGTAACTATGGGAGCTGGGAGGCACGGATCGCTACGAATACAAGCGACGACACGCTCACCGTAGAATCTGTCACCCTGACAAACAGAAACACCAGTAAGACTATCCCGGTCCGTAACAGAGAAGTATACGTACAACCGGAACCCGTGGAATCCGGAATCTCACTGATATCGGGTAACATCATCAGAGGGATAGACCTTTCCTGGGATACTCTTCGCAAAAATCCGATGACCCCATTCATACTGGCTACCACTCTCACGATACTTGTCGTGGGATTCTTCACAATCACACGAATCTGGAGTTAACGACATGCAGATACGACAGCAACCGCATAGATACAGGATAGTCTACATCATATTCGGCCTGTTCAGCCTATTCTTGATATGGTACTATCTCTCTGACACGATTGTCCATTTCACCACGCCCTATCAGTTCCCCATAAACTCGCTCAAGCGCTTTCCTCTCTCGCTGATAATCTTTCCTGCCGAGGTATTCTCTTTCCTGTTCAGCCTCTATTTTGTATACGTACTACTGATGGATCCTGCTGAAGAAAAGCCACGAAGAAAAGTTCAGAAAGGGTCCGACGTAGCCATACTGTTACCTGTCTACAACGAACCGAAATCTATCGTCGAACATACTGTCCAAAGGTGCAAGAGATTACGATGGCGCGACAACGTCAACATCTATTTGCTGGACGACTCGACTGACAGGAGTTGCAAAAAGGATATGGATGCATTACGAAAAAAATATGGAATCCATATCATCCGCCGCAAGGGCCGCAAGGGCTACAAGGCTGGGAACATCAATAACGCGGTAAAACAGCTGAAAGAACCCTTCTTCGTCATATTCGATGCAGATCAGGCGCCTGAACCAGATTTCCTTGAAAGAACCATGGATCATTTCTCTAACCCCACCGTGGCATATGTGCAGACTCCCCAACACTTCGTAAATGATAGCACCCCCCTGGAAAGAGCAAACAAGATTGGCGCACACATCTTCTTCCATTCGCAATGCGCAAGCAAAGCTGCTGACGGCGCCCTCCCATTCTGCGGGACCAACGCGGTGTTACGCACTGCGGCATTCAAGAAAATCGACGGATTCTCCTACTACACCGCAACAGAAGACATCGAGCTAGGCATACGCCTCAATGAAGCAGGATATCATGGAGTGTATGTGCCACAAGTACTTGTGCATGGACGTGCTCCTTCTGGATTTGACGCTTATGTGTCTCAGCAGTATCGATGGTCGAATGGCAACCTTGCTATCTTCCGCGAGGGATTCCTCAAAATCCTCGCCGGACGTTTCAGCCTCCGCTACATCATTCACACATTCTTCACGCTTGCCTGGTGGTTCATAGGGATTGTGATGCTTATCTACATCCTCGTCCCCATTCTCGCTCTCCTGCTGGGAGAAGGCACACATCACCTCTGGTTACCGACTTCACTTATCATTATCCTCTATCTGAACGTTTTTGCAGGCATCTCTTTGATCTACTTCGCACTGCAGAGACGTACCCCTGAAAAGATCAGACTAAAGGATGCATTACTCCAATACAGTCTCCTGACTAACAGCATGTTCATCTACGCACGCGCAGCACTCTCCGCGATCTTCGGCAGATACATCGGCTTTATCCGGACAAGCAAATCAGAAAGCGGGTCCACGCTGCGAATGGTGACATGGAACCTGATACTCTCGGGAATATGTCTCATCTTCAGCATCTGGGCCCTTCTCAATGCTCTACGTTCCAGTGATCCGAACGGTCTGCGCGCATATCTGCCCATATCGGTGTGGCTCCTATTCTATGCAGTGATACTTGCCAGTTCAATCCTGTTTGTAAAAACAGCAAAAGAGGTGCGTTATGGAATTCGGGTATAGAGACCAACGGATCGTTCCGCAAGAGAGAATCTCCTGGCCGCTCAAGCTCGTGCTGGTCACAATCGGACTGGCCATCATCGTGCTATTCTGGTGGGTGTTGACACAGAAGCTGGTACTTGGTCAGGATTGGATATCACCAACCTACGACAATATCGACTGGAGGACCAATGAGGGAAACCTCCGTACCTTCGGTGCCTGGGACCTCGAAACACATATATGGAAAGCGGAATTCATGGCTGAAAACTTTCCCCATTTCCAGTGGAATCCATACTGGTATCTGGGCATGCCCATGTTCAAGTACTACCAGATGGGGTTCTATTTTGTCACCTGGGGTTTCAGTATCGTTGCAGGAGTCACTATGGCCAGAAGTGCAACACTTCTAGTGGTGTTCGGACATCTGCTGGCAGCCCTCCTGACATTCCTCCTATGTTACAAAATATCACGCCGTATCATCGTCTCAGCACTCTGCGCTACCTTTGTTATATCCAATCCCTTCCTCTCTCTGCGCAGTTATGGATGGGAACCTATCACCGTCCTATTCTTCTTCCTCTATCCCCTCGGTCTGCTAATATTCCTCAGAGAACCCCTGCGACCATTCCGTTTCTGGATGATATTCATACTGGGTATGGCCTACATTTCACATCCTCTCATCTGGTTCTCATTATGCATGTTCATGGGACTTTACCTGCTCTCTATCGCGCTACGGACATATAAGAAAAAACTTTCAACACCACCACACCACGCATTGCTCCAGTTCTTCCTCGTGGTCCCTGTCAGCCTGCTACTCGGAGGCCTCCAATTCATACCACAGATCACCTATGAGCAGGCAACCTCAGGCGCACACATGGGAGTAAAATACCTACCTTTCTATCAAGTTCCTTTCAATATCATCTCCATACAGGATTTCCTCTTCGATGCTGGCAACCTCAAAGGCCCCGGACCCATCATCATCATTGCTATGATCCTTGCAGTGCTATTCAGCTTCTGGGGATACCGCTCATGGAAGAGGGCAGGCGGCCGCAGGGGCAGAAGAAGGGTATTCCCATGGGATCATGAACTCATCACGGGAACAGCTCTGGCCCTATTATTCATGATCGCATTCTATTACATGGAAGCATACAATATATTCCCTATGAACATCCTGCGCTCGACCCAATATCATCGCATCATCCCAGAGTTCCTTGTCACCGCAGCGATGCTTGTCGCAGCACTCTCAGTGCTACTGCGTACCAAGATGCAGCAAGTCATATACTACTCTTTGCTGGCATCCTTCGTACTTGCCTCAGGTATCATCGTGCTCAACGTACAAGCAAAATGGGAGACTACCGCAGTGATTGATGATCAACCAGAATTCATCTATGAAGAATTTCCCGGTCGCATGTCATTCCCCTACACAGATCAGAGCCTATCGGTCAGAAACTCCTTCACCAACCAACCCCAGGTATACGGATATTATGAACAAGGCATCACTAATCCTTATGCTGACGAGATGTTTTCCGTCTCATCGGGATTCCATAATCTGAACCTCACAACACTCTATCTCAAAGCGGGTCATGTCGGTCGCCTATACATCAACACCGAAGAAGGTGCCCGAGACAAAATCACCTTCGCACGGCTCAATGGCAGCTTTCCGTTCATACACAACGGCACGAGCCGCTACGGGTACTTCAACCTTACTCTTCCACACCCATCCATGGCACAGGCTGTAGACAGGAACTTAGCAGAAGAAGTGAATGAGCATGAGATGGGATGCCGTATCCTATTCATGGAGGAGTACTGCGGTAGCGCACGTGAGGAGTTCGTAGGGACGGATCTCGCAGAGATCCAGTATCTTCAGAACTATGTGCAACTATTGGAGAAGCCCTACGGTGCCCAAGCTGAGATGAGAATGATGAACCCTGATACCTACACCATAAATGTCACCAACGCCACTGCAAATACCGCCATTGTAGTCAAGATGTCCTATTCGCCGGATTTCATCGCCCGCATCGGATCCCAACAGGTAGACATCAAGCCGATAGGACCATACTTCATGCTACTGTCTCCTAATAAGAAGGGTTCCTACACTCTACGTCTCGCCTATGAAACCAGTAGGGCTGTAGGAGTAGGTATGATCATCAGCGTCGTCTCGTTGATCACCCTTCTGCTCTACTTCATCATACGACCACGGATGGAGAAACCGTCATGGCTACAGTTTCCAAAAGGTGATATGAAATGAATGTTCCAGCAGGAAAACGAATCATTCTAATCAGCATAATCGCAGTCTATCTATTATCAGGAATTGCCTTCTACCTGCTGATAGAGAATGGGGTGATTCCACGTGTCTCTACCTCGAAGTTTGTGGAATCCATCGAAGAACCACCAAAACGCATCCATAACTATGCGAAAAATCTCGTAGCAGCAGAGAACTTCTTCTCTGACGCCTTCCTTCGAAGCGACGGTCACGTGTTTCTGGAGGTTGTGATCGGCAACCGCACCACGCGCATCGTGGACTCTGATACTAATAGCGAAGCAATCAGCTATGCTATGCTCAATAGTGCATTGCGCAAAGACAAAGAGACATTCGACCTGCTTCACGAATTCGTCCAGACCTATATGCTGCACCCGGAAGGGAACTATCTTATGTGGCGTCTCACCCATGAAGGAGTAGCCGAAGATGATGGTTCCAATATCGCTTCAGATGCAGACCTCAGGATGATAAAAGCGCTAGTGATTGCGGAACAGCAATGGGAAGATCTCGCCTACACACAAACAATAAACACGTTGGCGCAGGGGCTTGAGACAGTGGCAATCACAGAAAATATTATGCTTGCACCGTACGGAGGTATGTCAGGAGAATCAGCATGGACAGCCAGTGAGGTCTGGCTGTCGTACAGTGACTTTACCGTGTTCCGGGAACTCGCTGAGCGTCGGGGCGAGCCATGGACTACGCTCTTTACCCGCATGAAAGAAGCCACCTTGCAGTCTCAGATAGAGGTTGGGCTATATAATTCACAAATCACAGAGGGAGGGGACTATGGGAATGATATTGATGGAGGGCACTACAGCATTACTTCCCTATGGATCATGGTCCGCAGTGCCGAAAGCAATGACCCGCGGCTGGAGGCATCTGCCCAACAAGCCTTGGAGTTCTACAAGCGCAAATTCGAACAGGATAACGAGTTGTACGGAACCTACACTTCTTCAGGTGATGCCATAAACCCATATGACGCTGTCTGGGTGTATGCTCTTGTTGGACGGACTGCCATAGCACTGGATGACGAGGAGTTCGCGTCAGCTATGATGCAGCGTCTTTCAGAAAGACAGATAATGGAGAGCGAGAATATCGGATATGGAGCTTTTGCTGAAAACCAAGACCTCCATGTCACGCAATTCACTCAGCAGGAAGCCATCACCACTCTTATTGATTATTCAGCCTATCAGAAGAAGAAAGATGCAGAAATAACAAAAAACGACTAAGACTAATCAGTAGACAAAGCGCTGGAAGCCCGTAGCTGATCCTACGCAAAAACCACCCACGCAGATATCCATCCCCGGATCCAGCAGATACATCTCGTATCCCTCGGATTTCTGGCATATCTTGGCGGTAGCTGACTCTCCCTCCTTCTCATACCTGATCGTACGGCAGCTTCCGTCACTGAAATCTTCAACAGCCGAGCCCGCACCTTGGCACACCACAGGAAGACTAGAAAGAGTATAGACCGGCTCCTGCTCTTCCACCTGTTCATCCGGGTTAGTATCCTGAAGCTGCTCACAGACAACCTGCTGCGGGTCGAACTTCGCGAATCCCTGGTTCTCACGCACACATCCGCTTTCAAGGCATGCAGAGAAGTCAGCATCTGCAGGCTGTTCCTGTAGGTAGATCTCTACTCGGGTATCCGACTTGCGGCAGGCCATAATCTGGATTGGGCCCAGACTGGATGCGAATCTTATCGTGCGGCATGTACCAGACGTGGTATCAGACTCAACTGTGCATGTGCCACCGCTCAGCGTACAGCTTGTGCGATACTCCTCTATGGTTCCCGGATATCGAAGTTCCACTTGCGACTCTTCGGAGGTATCGTTTCCATCAGATATATCTGCACCCGTATCATCTTCTGTATCGGGTGCCTCTTCCACATCTTCCTGTACAGGGTCTATCACTGGGTCCTCAGCCACGTAAGGGAAAGAATCGAAGCCCCCATACTCATCCACGCATCCTTCTCCAAGACATGCAGTAAACGAGCTTCCCACAGGATATTCCTGACGATACACTTCTATGGATTCACCTTTGATGCACGCCATGATCTGCATAGTTTTCGCATCCGCGCTCATCCTGACAGTCCTGCAGTCACCCGAAACATCATCCTGTTCTATGGTGCAAGTGTCATTTTCAATCCATCCGAACACGTCCTGACTCCCTATCCCTGATGCGCCAGTCGCATCCGAATCTTCAATCTGTTCCGGGTCCGTCGGTTCATCAACAGGATTCTCTACAGGATCTTGCTCAACAGGGTCCTCTATGGTATCGTCCACAGGATCCTCAATAGGGTCTTGTACAGGATCATCAATCATTGATGCGAAGGCTCCCTGGCGGTCGTATCCTAGTCCCGACCCAAGTGCTCGCATCGGGAACGCTTGATGATATATGCCGAAACAGGACGTCCAGTCCCAAGTCCGTGTAACATATGAATAATGCTCCAGTGCGGCATCAAGACTGCCTGCAAACAAAGAGTGATCATATCCCATCAGAAAAAGGGACTGCAGGCCTTGTGCAAAATATCCGCTCTGGTATCCGCCATGTACCTGACCATCTCTGGTATACATGATAGGTGCAGCAGAGACATCCTGCATGTATTGCTCCCCCCAAATATCACAGTACTCCGCCAACTCGGGCAGATGCACATCCATCTCATCTGCATAGTACAGTGTCTGGCACATGCCCAGCGCACGTGGAGCGTCCGCATCATCCCATGCCACTTGTGGCCAGCAGCCATTGGTGCACTCAGCTTCAGGCACCGCGCTGCTGGTGTCCCAACGGAAACTTCTCCCAGGAGGCGTACTGAAGCGGACCCCATCAAACTGTGCAGCTTGCAGATAATTCAGCGAGAGATCATGAGCAATCTCGATATACTTTGGTTCGGGATCATATTCGTACGCAGAAAGAAGCGCCATGATCGCATCAGCATAATAGCCCGTGTACCCGAAATCCCAGCTACCCAGACCACCCTGCTGCGCCCTGCTGCCAGCCGCTAGCCAGTAACAGATCTCTCCGTCACCCACGCTGCTTGCGTGACATTCCTGGCGTATCTCATGAGCGATCATATCCTGAGTCAGAGCAAGACCGAAATCCTGGTATTCCTGCCTGTCCTCTACGCTGAAAGCAGGATTCTGCGCTGCAGACAGCAGAGCTATGATGAAACGCGCAGTAGCATCACTAGCTGAATCACAATTGCCGTTGATGCCATCACGGCATGGTTCAATTCTATCTCCATCCCGATACACGCGCCAGGCAGGGATCCTTCCAAACGCACTCGGAATCGCCTTGAGCGTGTTGTATGCTTGACGCATCCGCTCAGGGTCATCATTCATCGCAGCCAAGATAGCCACCTGACTGAACTCATCTGTGACCATGCAGTTATGTTCAAAATCGATGGTCTCTCCCGAATCACAGCTATGTCCCTGCTGCAAGTCCTGTACACCGCAGCTTGAACTGGACGAGAACCATGGTACCCACAACTTGTCCCCAATGGCGGTTACTACAGCAGCCTCAGCAAAGAACGCTTCTGTCAGATCTCCATACATCTGCTCGTAGGTCCTGCCGTTGACTGCCTCTGCTGTTGCATCCAATATCGCTTGATCCAATGCGTCTGCCTGCACAACCGGCATCAGCAGGATCAGACATATTGCTGTATAGACTACCCAAATAAGACCTCTTTTTTGTAACATCTCTCATCACTATGATCCTATACTCGTTCGCTGTCATCGCTGCAGCATGGCAAAAGGCCCTGCGACCCTTGCGGATTGAGTATACTTTTTTGTATACTGAATACGCTTTTGCCCGCTCTTTTTAAGGTTTGTGCGACTCCAGAATACCTGAATTTGAGCGGCATCCCGGCCACACAACCATTATTTACAATAAGCAACAGAAGATTTTCGTATTACTTCATTTTTGGCAGAAAGACAGTTACTGTT
>CAZMDB010000019.1:0-8772 GCA_964565095.1 uncultured Methanosarcinales archaeon
GGAAAAGTAGACCAGATGATGGCATCTCTGAGAATACCTACACCTGCACCGATCCGCATGATTTCCAGAGTAATCCGCGTAACGTATTTGGCCTCGATGGGATCCGCACTGGTGATCAGTTCGCTGATCAGTGAGGTCTTGGCGCGTACACTATTGCCCCCCTGCTGTGTGGGTACTTTGCGTAGTGTGGCTATTACTTTCTCGGTTGTTAGAGGAGAAGAGAAGAGGGTAGCTTGTGTCTTTTGTGCTATGATAGTCTCAGCAACTAATCCGAGGTCGCCCGCATCTTTCCATTTATCTTCGATATCCTGAGTAGAGAATCCAGATGCCTGAGCGAGTGCTTTGATGAGAGTTTTTGCAGCTACGTTCAGCTTCGTCGTATCCCATTCAGGTGTAGTACGTCCTTTGAGCAGCAGAAGACATCGTTCGTACTCGTCGGGTTCATCGATCCTGCTGAGGAATTCAGCGATGTAGGCGGTCTTGAGCCCTCTCTTGGTCGTAGAATCCAATTTCTCGAATAGCTCTGCCAGCTGCTTAAATTCCATTTTTTCTTCGCGGTAGACCCAAAAACGGACCGCTTTGCCCCCGGTAATATTTAAATACCAGTGTTTATTTAAATCTTTTGTATGGCAGACTTCAAGGATGTAGTTGCGTCTCGGCGTTCAATACACTCTTACAAGGACATCCTTGTGGATAAGGCTTGCCTGATGAATATTCTGCAGGCTGCTTGTCTTGCGCCTTCTGCGGGTAATATCCAGAATTGGCGCTTCATCCTCATCACCGAAAAAGAAAAGATATCAAAGGTAGCGCATCTTTGCTACGGCCAGGCATGGATGAACGAAGCCCCTGTGGTGGTAGTGGTGTGTGCTGAGTCTATCCAGATGAAACGCTTCTATGGAGAGCGAGGGGAGCATCTATATGCTATGCAGAGTGCTGCTGCCGCGACACAGAATCTGCTGCTTGCAGCCGAAGACCAGGGCGTGGCTTCCTGCTGGGTTGGTGCTTTTGATGAACGCAGGTTGTCTCACATGCTCAATATCCCTGATACAGTCCGGCCTTTGGCGGTCGTCACATTGGGATACAGTAATGAGAAGCGTCCTATGCCCCAGAAGCAGCCGCTCTTCCGCTGCGTGTATCTGGAATCGTATGGGAACAAATTCGAGGATGTCAATGAAGTCCTGTGGAATTACAGCAAGGTTGCAGCCAAGCATGGGAGGCGAGCGACCAACTTTTTCAAGGATACTCTTAAGAAAATCAAATCCTTGCTGAAAAAAGATTGATCATTCTTCCGGCATGATGATCCAAGCGATCAGATAGAGGAGCGTTCCTCCAATAATGGCGGTAAAGAACGTCAGGATGGCCCATATCAGGCGGATAATGGTCGGATCAGTGTCCAGATAATTTGCGATCCCTGCGCATACGCCACCTAGTATCTTGTTATTGCTGTCTCTTGTGAGACGTTTTTTCTTTGCCATAGTAGGAGTCATATCGTGCTTATACATAAATCTTATGGAGCAGAGGTAGGGTGCGTCTGGATTCGTAGTTGTTTGAATCTGTCATGCACCGTGGCGTCTTGCTGCTTGATCCCTCGCAGGATTTGCGTCGACTTCACTGCATGAATCTCTCGTCTCCTGATGGTATGCCAAGGCGGTGCTCTTCTTTTTCGGACAACCTTGTGGGGGGAAACATCTGAACGGTAGATTCTTTGCAAATTATATGAGGAATAGGGTTGTAGGGTATCTCGTGGTGGGCATTGCTCATCGGATTCGTCATCTACATCTTCAATCAGGGCCCACTGACACTGTGGATAAAATTTAAATAGTTGAACAACTATTCAAGTATTTATGGAAAAGAAGGAGATCCTTTCATTCTTCTCTGCGCTGAGCGATGAGACGCGCTTGGATATCGTTTTGGCCCTGATTGAGGGAGAGAGGACAGTCTCGCAGATTCATAAGGGGTTGTCGCATCTGACATTATCGGGAGTATCGCATCAATTGCATTATCTTTGGGACAAAGGAATACTTGAGATGCGACGGAACGGGAGGGAACGCTATTACAGTCTTTCAGATACGTTCTGCTGGTGCATCCTCAAGGATGCGCAGCGCCATGGACAAGGAAAATGTGGGTGTGGGCGATGAAGACTGAGATAAAGATTGGTGGTATGCACTGCGCAAGCTGCGCAGCGAATATCCAGAAGGTGTTGCAGAGAGAGGATGGCGTCGAATCGGCCAATGTGAACTTCGGGACAGGAAAAGCGACTGTGACACATGGAAAAAAACTGTCGCAGAAGGAGCTCAATTCACTGATCGAAAGCACCGGTTACAAGGTGATTTCCGAGGGAGAGGAAGAAAAGAGCCCCTACAAAAGATTGTTCTTGTGGAGCTTGCTGTTTACCGTGCCGGTCTTCTTGCTCCATATGGTATTTCCGTGGATAGGCATCAGTGTCCCGTATGGTCACTATATTGTCTGGGCATTGACAACACCTGTACAGTTCTGGATTGGTGCGACTTTCTATAAGGGTGCCTGGAAAGCGCTGAAGAACAGAACTGCAGATATGGATACGTTGATTGCGCTCGGTACGAGCGCTGCATATTTTTTCAGTGTCTATACAGTATTGTATGCGCCACAGATGGGAAACTATTTCGAGACTTCTGCCATGTTGATTACCTTGGTCATCCTAGGACGTCATCTCGAAGCAATCGCTAAGGGCAGGACAAGCCAAGCCATCAGGAAACTCATGAAACTTGCTCCCAAGACTGCGCTTGTGGAGCGTGATGGAAAAGAGCAGCGGATTGATGTCGAGGATGTCAGAGCCGGGGATATCGTGCGTCTCAAGCCAGGGGAACGTATCCCTGTGGATGGGGAGATAGTGCAGGGTTCAAGTGCAGTGGATCAGAGCATGATTTCGGGTGAGAGTATTCCTGTGCAGAAAGGCATCGGGGATACGGTCATCGGTGGGACAATCAATAAACACGGATCATTGCGATTCAAAGCTACCAAGGTAGGTAGGGAGACGACTCTTTCGCAGATTATACGTCTGGTAGAGGAAGCACAAGGAAACAGTGCACCTATCCAGCGATTCGCTGATAGGATCTCATCTTATTTTGTGCCTGTGGTGGTTGGCATCGCAGCGTTGACATTTCTTGTCTGGATCCAGTCAGGTCTCAGTTTTGCGGTCATTGCTGCTGTCTCCGTGCTGGTGATCGCCTGCCCATGCGCCTTGGGTCTTGCCACACCCACCGCAATTATGGTCGGCACGGGCAAGGGTGCGCAGAATGGCATCCTCATCAAGGGTGGCGACAGGCTGGAGATGATGCAGCGTATCGATAAGATCATCTTTGACAAGACCGGTACCATCACAACAGGGAAGCCGAACGTCACTGATGTGGTGAGTCTTTCGCAGTTGTCAGAAAAACAGATCGGAAAGATTGCCGCTAGTCTGGAGAATGAGAGCGAGCATCCTTTGGCTGATGCAGTGGTTGAGGCATTCGGAGGGAAGCTAGATGCGGTGCATGATTTCAGTGCAGTACCCGGTAAGGGCATCTCTGGCACGATCCATGGTACAGAATATTTTCTGGGCAATAGGAGCCTCATGCCTGTCACGGTTGATGAAGGCAGGATAAGGATGCTGGAGGATGAAGGAAAGACGGTGATGATTCTTTCTGATAGAAGATACATCTTAGGGCTCATCGCTGTTGCTGACACAATCCGCGAAGAGGTCCCAGAGGTGATCACCTCACTGGAGAATCGAGGGATTGAGACATGGCTGATCACAGGAGATAACAATCAGACCGCAAAGGCGATTGCTAAACAGGCAGGTATCAGGAACGTTATGGCGGAAGTCATGCCAGAAGAGAAGCAGAAGAAGGTCAAAGAGCTTCAGTGTGACGGGAAAGTTGCCATGGTCGGAGATGGGATCAATGATGCTCCCGCCCTTGCTCAGGCTGATATCGGTATCGCGATGGGAGCGGGAACTGATGTGGCTATCGAGACTGGTGATGTGGTGCTGGTGCGTAATGATGTGCGTAGTGTCTTGACTGCATTGGATCTATCGAAGGTGACCATGAGCAAGATACGTCAGAACATGTTTTGGGCATTGATCTATAATGTTGTCGGTATTCCTGTAGCAGCTGGTGTACTGTATCCGTTTACCGGGGTGTTGCTGAGTCCCATTATCGCCGGAGCTGCAATGGCGCTTAGTTCTATTTCTGTGGTCATGAATTCGTTGCTGTTGAGACGCAAAAGTCTAAGATAGCGCATGGCATACTGGGGAGGTGAATGATGCCCCCGGATCGGTGTGGACTGCTAGCAGATTTTTACGCATTTGTAGTGTGGGATCAAAAACTAAACTGACAGTTAGCAATATTTCGATTAATATGCAACATGCGATACATTTTTTAAGGATGTATGCCAAAAATTGTCAATAGGGCGTAGATGCGAGTAAATAAAAGCTTCTTGGTATTATGTGTTGTTCTTTCGACTATACTGTTAGTTTCCGTGAACGCGCATGCTGTTGTGATCGATTACTCTCTTCCGGCTGCTCAGGTTGATCTTTTTTCAAATTTTTCCCGTGTCATTATTGGCGATTTGCCGTATACGGATCTGGTCGGTTTGCCGGCGCTACCAGTACAACCGGTCAAAATCGTTGTTCCTCCTGGAAAACGGATTTCCGGTATTGATGTGAACCGAGCATCTAAAGAACGTACTGCTCTGGAAAAGAGGGTCTATCCAGCACAATCGGCCGTTCCATTTGGTGAACTCCCAGTCTTTACGCTCGATGATGCATTCTATTCCACTGCATCATCTTTCCCATCTGCGGAATGGGAGCAGAAATCACGGCATCGTTTTCACGGATATGAGATTGTCATCCTGCATGTGTATCCGGTCGAATATAATATCTCTTCGAATTCACTGGAGTATTATCGGGATATCCGGGTGAATGTAACATTTGAGAAAGTGCATTCTTTACAGACAGATGAATATAATGTGGGAGCTGATGATAGATATCTGGAGGAGGTGGAGGCCTTTGCTGATAACACATTGGAAACAGCCGGGCTTGCGACTACATTGGATGCTCCTTTGAGTACAACTGTCGATTATCTTGTCATAACAAATGAGGAGCTGAAGGATTCGTTGCAGGTGTTGGCAGACTGGAAAAGCAGTAGGCCTACTAATCCCATTACTTCGAAGGTTGTCACCACAGAGGATATTCTGGCAAATTCAACATTCTACTGTGATGGACCTTTCGGTGATGGATGTGCGCTTCTTTCGGGAACAGACAGCCCCGCATTCAATGATACGCAGGCCATCATCCGTAATTATTTGCGGTTCGCGTATCAGGAATATGGTATTGAATATGTGCTTCTTGGCGGTGATGTGTCCATTATTCCTCATCGTGGCTTTTATGCCCAGTCTGGATTGTATACGGACACATCTGTGCCCTCAGATCTTTATTATGCACAACTGGATGGTTCTTTCAATGACGACCTCGATACGTATTGGGCTGAATCTGTAGACGAAGGCGGGACTGATGTTGACTTGATTCCTGAGTTCCACATTGGTCGCGCTCCTGTCGAAACGGTCACAGAAGCTAGTATTTTTGTCAATAATACCATTCTGTACGAGAATGGCACTGATGATGGCTATCTAGGCAAGATTCTTTATATCGGAGAAAAACTCGATGAAACGACCTATGGCTCGATCAGTCTGGAAGAAATCCGGGAGGCTGCCTATGGTGATACTGATAACACCACATTATATGAAAAATATGGAACATTCAGCCGGGGAAACGTTGAACACAAGATTACCGCCGGCACAAATCTGATACACCACCTTGGGCATGGAGCCGCCAATCTGGGATTAGGTATAACATCTACTGTCAATATTCATTCGCGTAGGCCATTTGTCGCGTATAGTCAGGCGTGCAATTCCGCCCAATTCGATACTTCTGATGCTATCGGAGAGCGTCTGGTAAAAGTGGACGAAGGAGCATTGGCTTATATCGGTAATACGCGATATGGTTTTTATTATCCTGGTGATTGGCCAGGTGGGAACCACGATTATGCTCTTTTTTTCTCTGATCAGATATACAATCAGGGAAGGTTGAATCTGGGAAAAGCTTTGACGCATTCAAAATTGGATAAGATCGGTTCTGTCTCTACATCGGGATCGAACAGATGGATCTATATGGAACTAGTGCTTCTTGGTGATCCGGAAACACCTATACGTCTGCACACTGATGCGTTGCATGCGAAAGTTACAGATCCTCTGGGACTTGATGCTACAGATCACAAAGGGAATATCAGCGTTGAAGGGTACGTATATGCGCGCCAGGGCGGAGATGCGTTGGCAGATTATACTCTTGAGTATGCACCGGGAACTCGTTATTCGGGTAGTCATGCATGGGATGATGCGTTTGTCACGCTTTCTGATGGAGGAACTGCAGAAAAGCCTCAAGGTTCGGTATTGGGTACTATCGATTCGACGCTGTTGTCTGAAGGAAATTATCTTCTCAAGCTGAATGTGACATCGCAGACAGGCATCAATACGCTTGATGTCGCAGGATTTACTGTGGATAATGTCTATTTCTTGAGTTTTGCCAAGAGTCAGTATTCTGCAGGAGATACCATCGATATACGTGGTTCGGCTTTCGGGACAGGTTTTCAGAGTTATACCATTTCGTATGGTCATGGGATCAGTCCTTCGTCCTGGACTGACATCCATACATCGACGAGTCCCGTCATAGATGGTGTCTTGTATAGTTGGGATAGCAGCCCGATCACTGAGAAGGGACAGTATTCTTTCCGCCTGATAGTCCGGACAGATACGCTTACGCAGATGACAAAGAGTTCTGCAGTGATTGTCGATCCTGATATTGCTTCAGGATTCCCAAAAAGCACGGATTATACCGTTATTACATCAGCTTCAATAGGGGATGTGGCAGGAGATGCTACCAAAGAGATTGTTTTTGCTGAGGGGATGAAAGATCGGTCGTTTTTGCGTACAAGAGCCTTAAACCTTGCTGGTACTGAGCTTGCAGGTTGGCCAGCAACATATCATAAGAATAGACCAAGTATCCCGTTACTTACAGATGTGGATGAGGATGGCTATGATGAAGTTCTTTTTGGTGGGGCTGAGGGTATGTATGGGTATGATGGCGATGGGAGTGCTATTGCTGCCTGGACAAAATCGGATTTTGTGTACGCTACTTCTGTAGTCAGAGGGGACATTGACGGTGATGGCGTGTCTGAAATCCTTATCCGGGAGGAGAACGGAAACATATCCATGTGGAATCCAGAAGGTACTGTGGAGTATGTCTTCTCCCATGGAGTCACGGATACGTCAGGGTTGAGCGTAGCGGACATTGACGGTGATGGCAATGATGACATTCTCTTCACTGATACTGTAAATGATGAGCTTCATGTAATCGATAAGGATGGAGCGGCTTTGTCAGGATTTCCAAAGTCAGTGCCTTCCATTTCTTCCTATAAGCCGATGATAGCTGACCTGGATCAGGATGGGAATCTTGATATTGCGGTTTCGGCAGGAGATACTATACATGTTTTTGGACATGATGGATCCGTAGCTGCGGGATGGCCTGTCACTGTCGGTTCTACTCTCATAGGAGAGTCAGTCATTGTAGAGGTTGATGGGGATACTACAAGTCTCGAGGTCGTATATGCTGCTGACGGAAAGGTAGGCGTACTTGAAGCGAATGGAGATCATATCTCGGGATGGCCTGTGAGTGAGTCGGACATGTCCCTTTCCACTTTCCCCCTTGTCGCAGATATTGACGGCGATTCAGTCCGTGAGATCATTGTATCTGCTCCTACCAAGTATCTGTATGCTTATGAGCTGAATGGTTCAGAGGTCGACAGATTCCCAAAGTATAATCCAACCAGTTCTACCAGTGGATATGATCCGCAGCCTGTGCCCATAATTGATGATCTTGATGGAGATGGAGATGTCGATATGGTATATGTGGAGGAGAAATCCATTTTTTATTGGGATTTTCCAGAAGCGTACAATGCAGGATTAATGGAATGTCCGATGGCATATTGCAATGCGAATCGCAGTGGCCTCTACGTATATGATGGCGACAGTACAGCATCATGCCTGGACTCTGATGGAGATGGATATGGTGCAGAGGGTACCGATATTACTAGTTGCTCTGGTTCAGACAGTCTCTTTGATTGTGATGATACAGATATTCTTGAAAAACCAGGTCAGATGTGGTATTTGGATTCTGATGGAGATGATTATCATGATGGTACCACCACAACGCAGTGTGCTCGTCCTGTTGATCATAAGGCAGAAACAGAGTTGGTGTCACTTGTTGTCGACTGCGACGATTCGGATCCTGATCTCAACCCAGCAACAGTGTGGTATCAGGACGGAGACGACGACGGATACTCTGATGGTACGACAGTAACCCAATGTGCTCGTCCCGTTGATCACAAACTCTCTTCTGAACTGACATCCATGAGCGTTGATTGTGACGACACAGATCCAAACATACATCCTGCCACAATCTGGTATCTTGATGGGGATGGCGACAGCTACTACAATGGCACTACAACAACCCAATGTACACGTCCCGCTGACCATAGACCGCAATCTGAACTGAGCTCGTTGGAGCAAGATTGCGACGACACAGATCCAAATATACATCCAGCAACAGTGTGGTATCAGGACGGAGACGACGACGGATACTCTGATGGTACGACAGTAACCCAATGTGCTCGTCCCGTTGATCACAAACTCTCTTCTGAA
>CAZMDB010000019.1:8872-19323 GCA_964565095.1 uncultured Methanosarcinales archaeon
CGCAATCTGAACTGAGCTCGTTGGAGCAAGATTGCGACGACACAGATCCAAATATCCATCCTGCCACGGTGTGGTATCTTGATGGCGATGACGATGGATACTACAATGGCACTACGACCACTCAATGTTCTCGTCCTGCTGATCATAAACTTGATTCCGAATTAGTCTCGATGGATATCGACTGTGATGATACAGATGCGTTGATACATCCTGCCACAGTGTGGTATCAGGACGGAGACGACGACGGATACTCTGATGGTACGACAGTAACCCAATGTGCTCGTCCCGTTGATCACAAACTCTCTTCTGAATTGACATCCATGAGCGTTGATTGTGACGACACAGATGCGTCGATACATCCTGCCACGGTGTGGTATCTTGATGGCGATGACGATGGATACTACAATGGCACTACGACCACGCAGTGTGCTCGTCCAGCTGACCATAAACTCCAATCGGAATTATTTGCCATGGATATCGACTGTGATGATACAGACGTGACAGTGAATCCTTCTTTGATCTGGTATCTTGATGCTGATGGTGACACGTACTATGATGGCACTACAACGACCCAGTGCACGCGTCCTATCGATTATAGGCCGCAATCTGAACTGGGCTCGTTGGAGCAAGATTGCGACGACACAGATCCAAATATACATCCTGCCACGGTGTGGTATCTTGATGGAGATGACGATGGCTACTACAATGGCACTACGACCACGCAGTGTGCACGCCCAAATTCATATAGGCTGATCTCGGAGCTTCTTTCGAGTGAGATCGATTGCGATGATTCCGATGCGACGGTCAATCCTTCCTTGATCTGGTATTTTGATGGGGATGATGATGGATATTATAATGGCACTACAACGATGCAATGTACACGTCCTGCTGATTACAAATCGCAGTCAGAACTGATCTCGATGACCCAAGATTGTGATGATTCCGACCCTGATCGTAGCCCTGCTACAATATGGTATCAAGATGACGACGCTGATGGATATAGTGAGGGAACCACGTTAACTCAATGTTTGCGCCCTACTAATCATAACCTCTCTTCTGAACTGATTTCTACGAGTGGAGACTGCGATGATACTGATACTGTAATCAATCCTGCTACAATCTGGTATCTTGATGCCGATGCTGATGGCTACTACAACGGCACAAATGTAACGCAGTGCAGCAGGCCGGCAAACCACAAGTTGAGTACCGAACTGCTCTCCCTGGCCATTGATTGCGATGACTCTGATGCTTCAATCAACCCCTCTCTTGTGTGGTATCTCGACGCGGACGCCGACGGATATCATAACGGCACCAATAGAACAGGATGTACCCGTCCTCTGTTGTATAACCGTTCGTCGGAGTTGGCTGCACTGACAGTCGATTGCAATGATAGTGATGAGTCTATCCATCCAGGTGCTACAGAGATCTGTACAAATGGTAGAGATGATGATTGTAATGGTCATATTGATGCGCAGGATCCTATCTGCACCACCTGTGTGTCGTATGCAGAAGGCGACCTTCCGGACTGTGTAACATACCAGTGTGATGGAAATGGATCTCAGTATATACTCAATGATTCTGTGTGTGACGATCAGGATCCCTGTACAATAGACTTTTGTACTCGGTCGGGATGTTCATTCCGCTTCAGGAGCGAGAATACTACGTGTGATTCTGCAGTTGCTTCCTGTGTCGATGATGATAATGATGGATTCTTCGATTATGATCCAGAAACATGTGTTGCAGGAAAGGACAGGTGTGTAGAAGATGAAGATGCGTTTGGGGTTGCGAATTTTAGCACACGAAAGCCAACTGGGAAAATATTTAATCTCACCTACGTGTATCTGGCGGGAATGAACATTTCCAATGTTTCAATACGGAAAGACAATCACATTTCTCTGGATTTCAGCCACCTCTCTCTATTTACAAGGAACTCCAGCGGTTGTATTGTTCCGATGCACATTGATCCAATTATTGAAGCTTCCTCTGGCAAGGTGGAAGTCCACTCGGAGGATTTCCCACTGATTAACACTTCAGCAAATATCACTTTTTTCAATGTGACGGTGGATACGCCCAAATTGCTGAAAGATGGGACCGCTTGTGATATGCCTCAGTGTGAGATCAGGTCTTACAACAGGACGAGCGGTGTGCTCCGAGCCTGGGTACAGGGATTCTCGACATATGAAGTAGTGGAGGCTCCGCCAACACCACCTGCACCTACACCTTCACGGGGGAGAAGTAGTTCAAGCTCTTCAGGCTCAGGTTCTTCCAGCTATGTGCCGAATGCACCAGGAAGCTACCATAAGTACTGGCCAGTGCTGACTTCTGAGTTGAACGTCTCAATAAATGATACAAAGATCTTTATCAAGAGCATATACTTCGATATTGTCAAAAGAGCATACGCTGTCAATCTGAAGGTCACCTACTCCGAGGGAGTTTTCGGAAAAGGTGTGCCATTTGTGAATGTGAGTATTACTTCCCGTTCGCCGCAGTTTCTGGGGAAGGGGGAGGTAGTCATACAGATTCCTGAAGGATTTGATGATGTGCAGATAATGCAGTATGAGGATGGAGTCAGTACTGCTTTACCTTATACTGCAATGAAGAATCGGTTCGTACGGGTAAATTATTCTTCTCTTTCGGGAATCTACTTGCAGGAGAGACCGAAGCAGAATTTGTCTGTTATTGATCCGAAAAAAGAAGATGTCAATAGCAGTACAACTCACTCTGCACCAGAAGTAGCCCCGATAGAACCAGAAGCAGAAAGAGCAGAAGTGAGACCACAGAGATGGCCGCTGTGGGTATGGGCCTTGATAGCTGCGGGTGTATGTGTTGCGATCTTGTCATCGATTATCCTGTTTGTCAGGCGAAGTGACCGTAATGAGAATCCTTATGCTGAGTTGGAAGCTTATTTTCGCAGAATGTTGGAGAAGGGCTTTTCTGTAGAACAGATATATGCTGCTTGCATGTCCCGGGGGTGGAAGAAGGAGGCTCTGGATAGGGTCTTAGAGAATCTGCAGCGATAGGAATGCGTATCCAGGGATGCCCTCAGAACCTGCGGGGGGCGGCCCCATAATGACAATCCCTCAACTCTGTAAGATATGGGTAGAGAAAAATGCTGCAGGGGTTTCAGCGGTCTCATGGATAGCGTATCTCGTAACGGCATTTTTTTGGTTGACGTATGGTATCATGCACAAGGAAAAGCCAATTATTTTCACGTATTCTGGGTGGATAATCATCGAGGTTTTCATCATCATTGGGACCTTCGTGTATGGATGAAGCAGTCTTGTTCTTATCTTTCTTGAAGCCCTCGTAACATTTAAATCCGTAGAGTAGTCATCGTCCATGATGGATTTTTCGCAAGAGATATGCATGATAGAGAACCTGTGTTTCAATTTCGATTATGATCGGATAGCGGATAGCAAGATCAGGCGTTCTCTAAAAAATAGTATCACAAGCGCACTCGAAGCGCTCGGCTACGGCGTCGTGCGTGACAAGAAATTGCAGTATCCTCGGTTCGATGAGCAGTCGGGTCGTGTGGGCAGGATGGAGAAAGGCACTCTGGACATCCTCTGTTTCCGGGGCAAGCGGCAGATTGCTGTAGAAGTGAACAGGTCTTCTGTGGTCCGTCTCAAGACGGTCATGAAGCTTCTTGCCTCAGATGCGCAGCTGAGGATAGTGGTTCTCTATCCGCAAAGAATCCGCACTGTGCAGCGTGAATGGATCAGTGAGCGTATTGGAGAGGTCAAGAGGGAGCAGAACGTCACGGTACCTCTCATTGTTTTTGATCTTCTGGAGAAAAGGCGTTACGTGTTCTGAGGCTTCAAATCATAACGACGAAAGAAAAATGAGGAGGAAGGGATTATCACAGCTGCGCTGTGATTAGATTGTCGAACGACAATCGTATGTTCAAATCACAACGACGAAAGAAAATGAGGAGGAAGGGATTTGAACCCTCGAACCCCTACGGGACCGGCTCCTAAGGCCGGCGCGTTTGACCACTTCGCTACCTCCTCGGTATTGAAGCAGGAGAACGGACCTCTTTTTAAAATCTTTGGATATTCGGGTAGACATTTCAGAACATTGCCCGGCAGAATTTCCTGTTGTGTTGTTGGTCTTATCTTTTTTGTCAGTAGACTTCACATAGTCACAACCTTGCTATTGCCTAATGCAGTTTTCACAAATTTTATAAATAATCTTCAACTGAGAGTCACTCTACAAGGTGGGGTGACCTATTCTATGAGTAAGAAGAAGCATGCTTCCAAGAAGAAAGCATCGCGAAAGAAATCACAAAAGAAGCATAATCATAAGAAAGAGACAAAGCATGATTCTGTGCCGACGCCGAGCAGGAAGACGCCGAGCAGGAAGAAGGATTCATCAGCATTGACGTGGGTCCTGGCTATCCTGGTAGTCTTGGCATTAGGCTACATCATCTATGATAACGTCACAGGAGCAGATATGCCGGCACTTAATACGACCGCAGATGTTGATCCGATCATCATCGATGAGTATTCTGATTTCGAGTGTCCTTTCTGCAGTCGTGCTGTGCCGGTGATCGATCAGATCAAGGCTCAATACGGAGATCTGGTGGAGATCAGGTTCCACCATTTTGCTCTGAATTTCCATCCGAATGCACAGAAGGCTGCTGAGGCTTCTGAGTGTGCCCGGGATCAAGGGAAGTTCTGGGAGTATCATGATATACTGTATGCCAATCAGAATGCGCTGAGTGTCAGTGCCCTGAAGTCATATGCGGTACAGCTGGGTCTTGATGCGCAGGCATTCAACCAGTGTCTTGACAGCGGAGAGAAAAGCGATATTGTGATGCAGGATCTGCAAGAAGGCCGCCAAAGGGGCGTTTCCGGCACTCCGACATTCTTTATCGGCGACGAGAAAATCGTGGGTGCACAGAGATTCGAAGTATTCGAGCAGGCAATCAATGCAGAGCTTGCGGCCCAGGGATCAGATGCGCCAGAATCGACTACGCCAGAAGATCCTGAGGTTGGACTGACCGTCATCGATGATCCGTCCTGTACGGTCTGTAATACCAGTCGTATAGTCGATGTGATCCAGACACAGCTATTCCCATCAGTCGTGGTGACTGAATATGATGCTTCTGAAGCTGAGGCGCAGGAACTCATAGAGGAATTGGAGTTGACGGCACTGCCTGCATTTATTTTTGATGAAGAGATTGCCGAGACGCAGAACTTCGATCAGATCGCACAGGTTCTTGAGGTAAAAGAAGGTGGACGTTACACGATTATGCCTGTGGCTTTGGGTACCGTGAAGCTGATCAATCCTCCTGAGACGGAAGGACGTCCTGCCCTGGGTCAGGAAGATGCACCGATCACTATGGTACTCTACGATGATTTTGAATGTCCTTTCTGTAAGACGTTCGAGGATGAGACATTCCCGCAGCTTAAAGAGAACTATGTGGAGACCGGACAGGTGAAGATCGTGTTCAAGCATTTCCCCTTGGGATTCCATCAGCATGCGAAACCAGCTGCTGAAGCTTCGGAGTGTGCGTTCGAGCAAGATATGTTCTGGGAATATAAGGATTTGCTGTTCGAGAGGCAGGAGAACCTTTCAGAAGCTGATTATGTCGCTTGGGCTGGAGAGATCGGTCTGGACGAGGCAGCGTTCGAGGAGTGTCTCGAATCTGATCGCTTCGTGCCGGTGGTTGAGAACGATCTGACCGAAGGGCAGGCTGACGGTATCAGCGGTACACCAGGATTCATCATAGATGGCGTCGTGGTGACTGGAGCGCTTCCGTATGAAGTGTTCGATCAGTTCCTTACTGAAATGCTCTCATAAGGAGAGCCCTTTTTTCTTTTCTTCTTTTTCTGGTTGCATAGACGGAACAACCTAAATGTTTATAAAATAAAATGGACCTGCAGTATACGTACTTCTTAGGAGTACTGGAGGGGGAGCATGCAGCATATAGAGAGGAATCACAAGAGATTACATGACGCGCGGATAGAAAGCGATGTGCGTACCTGTGTCCTCTCCCGTGGTTGCGTCCGGGTCTGTCCGGTACCTCAGAGTGATGAGATTGACATGTCAGATCTTCTTTTTGTGCTGGATAGTAAGAAAGAGCCGGTAGGTTCCCTCAGACGTTTTGTCAATGCATGCTCACAATGTGGTTTGTGTCGAGATAGCTGTCCCAAAGGCAATCGATTCGACCTCATGGTTCTTGAGCTCAAGTCGCGACTCAAGGACAAGCCGGCAGGATATCGCGCTGCAATGTCGCTGCTTGGTGCTGAACAAAGCATCCCGCAGCGTCTTGGGGTCAAAGCAAAATACATAGCTTACTCAAAAAGCATCAAGGAGGTACGCCAGTATCTGGATAAGATCCCTCCCAAATCCCGTACACTGTTCTACGCAGGGGAACATTCGTTACTGGGATCATCCTCCCAGGCGCTGTCCATGATGAGAGCGCAGGATGACAAAACACAGTTCCTTGGCGGACTGCGACTCTGTTCTGGATATGATTTCTGGATGCAGGGGGATTTTGAGCGGATGTATGCGCAGTTCAATACCTTATCCTCAGCACTCAGGCGGGTTGAGGCGCAGGATGTCGTTGTTCCGAGCTTAGCCACGTATCGCGCCATGGATGAGGTACGTTATCTCCATAGCAGGGATTTTCGGCTCATGACATTTCTGCAGTGGTTGCAGCAGGTGGCACTTCCCCATGGGCTGTTGTCTGCATCTGCTGATATGCCGAAGGATGTTGCTGTGTATCACTCTACGTTATTAAAGCGATTGACTGGTGTTTCGTTGCCGATGTTGCTCGGAAAATACACGAACTGTCATGATGTGGATCCGGAAGGGCACACTCCTACTATGGAGTATAATTACGAGTTCGATGATCACAATACCACTATACGTCATAATCTCATCGCGCAGGCACGCGCACATGCGGAAATACTGATTGTGGATTGCGCTCATACTGCAAATGTAATGCGAAATGCATGTACGCGTGATAACGCGATTCAAGTCATGGATGTGATGCAGTTTGCGCATCGTTATCTATTTTCTCGGACTGAAGAAGAGGTGGCGCCGCATGAGTAAATATACGATCGTGGGCAATGGGATTGCTGCACTCATGGCCGCTAAGGCGATAGCTGAGCATGATTATGGCAGCCCTATCACTATTATTGCGCCCCGATCCATGAAGACATTCAGTAAGCCAGCTTTGCGCTATCTCTTGGAAGGCAAGCTGCGGATGCAGCAGATCCAGCGGTTGCCTGATGACTTCTACGTGCAGAATAATTTTCACTTCATCAATGATATGGTGTCCCGTGTCAATCCTATCACGAAGACTCTGATGCTTTCAAGCAATAAGACGGAAAAATATGCCAAGTTATTGCTGGCATATGGTGCAGAAGGTGTTGCGCCGGGTTCAGAAGGGCTTGATCGTGAGAATGTGCTATCCGGATATTCTTTCAAAGATATCCTTACGATGCAGCGTCTGATCCCCAAAGTGTCAAGGGCTGTTGTGGTGGGAGCGGGTGCTACAGGACTTGCTATGGCTGATGCGCTTTCTGCCAACGGGATCCATGTCACGGTTGTGGAGAAAACCAATGCTATCCTGAATAATCGGATACCGCTTGAGCACATGAATCTCATATTGGGAGAATATCGCAAGCGCGGAGTGTTGTTCATCCTCAATGATGAGGTCAAGCATTGTGGTGGATCAGGCAGTCAGGCTACTTATGTGGAGACTGAGAAGGGAGGGCGTTTCGAGACTCAGTTGGTAGTGTTCTGTTGCGGAATGCGAACCGATGTTTCTTTGGTGGCAAAGACGAAGATCAGGCGACACAATGGGATTATAGTGGAACGGGATATGTCTTCGACAGTCGAGAATGTATGGTCGGCAGGCACTTCCGCTGAATTTGATGATAAGGTATACAATCGGTATGAACGTTATTCGGAGTGGCAGGATTGTGCTACGATGGGACGAGTGGCAGGCCTGAATATGGTGGGGAAGAAAGCTCTATTCCGTCCCGGCATACCTTTGTTCTCAGCAGAATTGGCTGGTCAGCATTTTCATATGCTCGGAGAGCAGCAGGTAGTGGATAGACGAGAGAATGGAAGTGTCGTCGAACGCCTAGACAGAGGGGCTGGATCTTTTGCCCGTCTGGTGTTCAGAGATAGGATTCTGGTTGGAGGATCCTGGTATGGTGCTTCTCTGAATCCTTTCATACTGCGTAAGATCATTGAGTCCGAGTCATCCTTAGAACAAGTGGGAGAGCATCTTCTTGATCCTTCGTTTCCCTGGGAACATGTGTTGCGCCTCGGTTGATTAATCCGTAGGAAAGCGCATCATGTGGTTGCATTCGTGACAGGTGTAGACTACATGTCCATCTTGTAACCGTACGCGGCAGTTCCTGCTTGGGATGAGAAATGCATAGCAGTTGTTGCAGAATTTTCTCTTTTTCTCTTTTGGAAGGCGTAATCGGTACTTCATAGCGAGATTCCGTGCCTTGCGGATCATCTCTGTGCCTTCGGCTATTGATTCGCAGCAATCCAGTGTCTGGAATATCGAATCGATCTGCTGTCTGGCTTCTTTTCGTAGTTTTGCTTTCTGTTTTGCCATCGTGCTATTGAAGATCCGATTTTACTGCTTCGCTTTCCAATTCACTGAGGACGTCCTTTGCGATCCACTGTGCAGCTGGAGAATCTTTCTGAGCTATCTGATGAGCAACCTGTATTGCATGACGATGCAGCGCAGGGTTCCGCTTCCCGATCTGCCGCAGGGCCCAACTGATTCCTTTCTTCACGTATGTACGTTCATCTTCACTGCCTTCGATAATCCGCGTAAAGAACTTGGAGAACAATTCATCCTTGGCCTTGGAGTCAGCAAGAGCGGCTCTGGCCATAAGAACGAATCCGGAGCGCTTGACAAATTCCTCGTGTTTGGATGACCATTCAAGGGCTTTCTGATAACTGTAGGGGGTCTTTTCGAAAAGATTCGCGCATGCCTGATCGCTCAGATCCCAAGAGTCGATCTCATACACCCACTCTTCCATCTGTGTCTCAGTCACTTCAAGCGGATCGTCAATCATGGTGGCAAGTATGCGAGCCTCGTGGATGCCTGATTGCCATAATTGGCCGGCAACTTCATGATCATTACCTACATCTGCTGCGATCTCACGTAGGACTGGGATCCGTACTCCGTAGGCATTCTCAGTTTCGATACCCACGCGCTGCATTTCCTCAAGGTATTCTTGATCGCCTTTTGATTTTAAGGCTGTCATAATCTCTTTTGCCCGACTTCCTGTCATGTTCGAGAAGTAGTTGTTTTAGAATATAAATGTATGGGCGCTCAGGTGTGTAGCATTTTCCAGTAACGGATCTGTCCCAGAAAGAGCATGAGAGCAAAGAGTATGGAGAGATAGACGGTGGAAATACCGGTCAAGAAGAACCCCGTGTCAATCAGGTCGGTATCGGAGGAGAGTCGCAACAAGAATCCGGAAGAGTAGATGAACAGGGCAAGTGCCAGCGGGAGACTGAAAGCAGGGTTGAGACGGAACTTGCGGCAGATAAGGAGGAGTGCGCTAAATAGTATGCCTGTGGTGATTGCGATTATGATTGTCTGTGTTGGCGTGGCCATGGTATCGCCTCGGGAATTTATATATTATTTATTATATATTTTGCTATATATGCTATACAGTATACGCTTATAAATATGATGGTGCTTGGCAGTAGAATTCAGATGAGTGTGGTGAGAAAGATGGGACTGGGAGGATTTGAACCCCCGACCGCGCGGCCCCCAGCCGCGAATCATACCAAGCTAGACCACAGTCCCTTCATGTGATGGGACAGGGTGGCCATTTATATAGGTTCCTTTTTTGTCTGTGCTGCGCCAAATGCATTTCCTGGCATGAGCAGTGTCATGGTGACATATGCAAATCCTTGTGAGAGAAGGAGGAGGGTCAATTGTCTAAGAATCTCTGTTGTCAATCTGATTGATTGCCAGCAGGATGTCCTCCTTGCGGATGGTGGAGCGTCCTGCGTGCCTTGCGAAGGTCATGGCCAATTGGCCGATCTTCTGGCAGTTCTTCTCCAATGCGTCCCGAAGAACCTCTTTTGCAGCAATGGAGACTCGTTTGCCGCCTGCTTCATGAAGCAGCGTGTCCATGGCAGCTAGAGATATGTAGCTTTCGACCATGACCTATTGGTATGTGCAGCAAAATAAAAAGGTTGCGCGTCCGGAAAGTCCGATTGCGCGTTTTGCTGATCATTTTCTGATCGGGTTGCAGTCAAATGAAAATATCATGCGGTGAGAAATCCTCTCATGAAGGCAGCCTCGCGTGATGCGATCTCATCATTCTCTTCCATAGTGTTGATGCCATCTTCGTGGTAGATGTCCTGTTGATGGATGCTCGACTGCTCTTCTGAGACTTCTGCCGGGGCTTCCGGGTCAGGTCCTATTCTGGGCCTCTGTCGGACGACCT
>CAZMDB010000020.1:0-16557 GCA_964565095.1 uncultured Methanosarcinales archaeon
ATCGCTCCTATTTAAATTTTTGTATAGGCGAATGCAGTCTCGTAAGAGGGTCAGTCGAGCATGTCTTTGATTTTGTCAAGGAAAGACTTCTGTGGGGTGCTGTCATCCCCTGAAGCTTTGGCAAAACTTTGCAATGCTTCCTTCTGCCGTTTATTGAGTTTCTTAGGCACCTGGATATCCACCACGACCAGTTCGTCGCCATTGCCGTAGCCATTGAGGTGAGGGATGCCTTTGCCTGAAAGTTTGAATACTGTCCCGCTCTGTGTACCCGAAGGAATCTTGACCTTGGCTTTGCCGCCGAGCGCAGGTACTACGATCTCGTCTCCAAGGGTAGCCTGCACAAAGCTGACCGGAACGGTCACCACGATGTCGTCACCATCTCTGTCGAATACTGGATGATGTTTGACATGAATGACTACGTACAGATCTCCTGCAGGAGCGCCTGGATCTCCCGGCTCACCTTCCTGTCCTATGCGCAGACGTGTACCGGTATCCACGCCGGCAGGCACATTAATCTCTATCTTCTTTTTGGTCTTGATCTTTCCTTCTCCTTTGCACTCATTGCAGAAATTCTTGATGATCTTGCCGCTGCCACGACAGTTTCCGCAGACGGCAGAGGTCTGTACGATACCGAACGGTGTTCGTTGTGCCCTGGTTGTCTGTCCCCTTCCCTGACACTCGGGGCAGGTCACCACATCTTCCGGGTCTTGTGCGCCAGTGCCGTGGCATTGGGGACAGGTGTCGAGCTTAGGAATAGTGACATGAGTAGTAATCCCTTCAGCGGCTTGTTCGAGCGTAATTTCCAGATCGAAGCGCAGATCACTTCCTCTGCGAGGGCCGCGTCTCTTGCGTCCTCCTCCTCCTCCGAAGAATGACTCGAAGATATCAGAGAAACCGAAAGCATCCTCGAACCCTCCGCCGAAGCCAGAGAAATCGAATCCGCTCTGGGCGCCCCCACCGAATTGCGCTCCCGCTTTGCCGAACTGATCGTATTGTTGCCGTTTCTGGTCATCAGTCAGCACGGATGCTGCTTCGTTGATTTTCTTGAATGTATCGGCAGCCTGCGGATCCTCCTTGTTGAGATCAGGATGGTACTTCTTGGCCAGTTTCTTGTAGGCCTTCTTGATCTCCTCTTTAGAGGCCTCCCGGCTCACGCCAAGGACGTCGTAATAATCTTCATCTGTCATGGTAGCTCATTTGTGCCTTTTGTTTGATTTCTGGAAAGCAGGTAGCATGCTATAAATATCTTTTGTGAATCGGTCGAATTGGTTGACCGGAACCTTTGCTCCTGCAGCTGGTACATGACCACCGCCTGCTGCGCCATCAATAGGTTTGCAGGCTGCACGCATCAGTTTCCCGCAATCGACCACCTGCGCCTGGCAGCGTGCACTTATAGCCACGATGTCTTTTCGCTGCTGATACACGAGGAAGACGTATTCCGGCATCTGGTTGGAGATGATAGAGGAGACCCAGGAGCTGATGGCAAATTCATCTGTGATCTCGAGCCATACCACCTTGTATTCTTCGTCTATGCGGGAAAGTTCCTTGAAGTTCCTGCAGTAATGCTCAACGGATTCTTGCACGATCCGGTAGGGATTCTGTAGGTCACGTGCATCTTTCCAGCTTGTCAGGGTTCCAAGTAGGGTCGATACCTCCCGGACTTTTTCTGAGTTGTAGGCGCGAGCGCAATTGATGATCGTGATGATCCGTGCGAATGGTGAGCGGAACCAGCGTGTCAGCTCATCCATGTCGTAGTGGGATGGTGCGTGGACCTGCCGTGTAGAATACTCATTGATTCCGTATTTCTGGGCAGTCTGCATCAGGAATTCATGCCACGCTTCCATGGCATGGTCACCTATCACCCCAGCAGCAGCAATCCAAGCCATCTGACTGACATCGAGCTTTTCCCCGAAAAGATCATAGCAGAGCTTGGCAGTACAGTAACGTGTGCCATACGGATGCTTCACGCCATGCGGATTGACCCGTACCACGTTGCGGTCCACTTGCTCGGTAATAGGGTGATGATCGATGATGACCAGGTTCCAGTCGCGGTCCTTGTAGTAGGGATGCTCGTGTATCCTGCGATAATCACCATAGGACACTGGATCGTAGTCGAGAGCCAGGAAGGTGTCTACCCCTTTGGTGGCGCATTCGTCAATGAATGCATCAGAGAGAAAATCCCTTTCAGTGGATGTATTCCTGGACTGGATGATGCCTGCTCGTTGTCTCTCGAGCGCATAGGATGCGATACGTGCAGCAGCCATGCCGTCTGCATCTGCATCGAATATCATGCCGATGCCTGAGGCATGGATAAGGGTCTGCCAAGCTTTGTCGAAGCGGGAGAAGAGTTGCTCCTGGGCCGCATCCAGCTGTACTTGGTTTGCTGTTGATTTCATAGGAAAAACAAGAAAAGAGCAGGAATCATTCCTTGCTCTTGTCCTTCTTGTCCTCCTCTTCCATCGTGTATTCTGCATCCACTACCTTCTCATCATTCTCTTTTTGCTCTGCAGCCTTCTCATCGCCGCCTGCCTGCTGGGCAGCTGCAGCAGCCTGCTCGTAGAGTTTCGTGGATACCTCGCTCATCTTTTTCTGGGCCTTCTCGAACTGGTCCTTAATCTTGCCAGTATCACGCTCAGTCTCTTCCAGCAGTTTTTTGAGTGCGTCCATCTCTTTCTGGACACCCTCGAGCTCCTTTTCATCCACCTTGCCCTTGAGATCCTCCTTGAGTTTGTCGAACTGGAAAACTAGGGAGTCTGCCTGGTTGTACAATTCAATCTCTTCTTTCTTCTTCTTGTCCTCGTCGGCGTGCTTCTCTGCTTCCTGCTTCATCTTCTCGATCTCTTCATCGCTGAGATTGGTAGTCGCAGTGATCTTGATGGATTGCTCCTTGCCTGTGCCTTTGTCTTTGGCAGAGACATGTACAATGCCATTGGCGTCGATATCAAAAGTGACCTCGATCTGCGGGATACCGCGTGGTGCTGGCGGGATGCCTACCAGATCGAACTTTCCCAGTGACTTATTGTCAACAGCCATAGGGCGCTCTCCCTGCAGCACATGGATGGTGACTGCATTCTGGTTGTTCTCTGCTGTCGAGAATACCTGTGACTTCTTGGTTGGGATCGTCGTGTTCTTTTCGATCAGTGTCGTCATGACTCCACCTAGTGTCTCAATACCGAGGCTGAGCGGAGTGACATCGAGCAAGAGTACATCCTTGACCTCTCCTCCGAGGATACCGCCCTGGATGGCTGCGCCGATGGCGACCGCTTCATCCGGGTTGACCGATTTGTCTCCCTCTTTTCCGGTGATATCCTTGACAAGCGCTTGTACCGCAGGAATACGGGTAGAGCCTCCCACAAAAATGACCTTGTCGATATCCGAGGACGACATCTTTGCATCCTCGAGCGCCTGCTGGGTGGGTTTTTTAAGGCGTGTCAGGATTGTGCTGATCAGCTGCTCGAATTTTGCGCGGTTCAGCTCAATGTCCAGATGCTTGGGCCCGTTATCGTCAGCAGTGATGTAAGGCAGGTTGATCTTGGTGCTGGTGCGCGATGACAGCTCAATCTTGGCTTTCTCAGCGGCATCCAGCAGACGTTGATGCGCTACAGGATCGTCCCGCAGGTCGATACTGTACTGCTTCCTGAATTCGTCGGCAAGGAAATCCACGATCACGTTGTCGATATCGTCGCCACCAAGATGATTGTCTCCGTTGGTAGCCTTGACCTCGAATACTCCGTCTGAGAGCTCCAGGATCGATACGTCGAAGGTGCCGCCTCCGAAGTCGAAAATCAGGATTGTATGGTCCTCAGTCTTATCCATGCCGTAGGCCAGGCTTGCTGCTGTAGGTTCATTTATGATGCGCAGGACTTCAAGGCCGGCAATCTCTCCGGCGTCTTTTGTCGCCTGTCGCTGTGAATCACTGAAGTATGCCGGGACAGTTATGACTGCTTTCTTTACGGCACCTCCCAGGTAGCTTTCTGCGTCGCTCTTGAGTTTCTGTAGGATGATTGCAGATATCTCCTGTGGGGTGTAGTCTTTCTCTTCGATGCTCTCTTTATGGTCTTCCCCCATGTGCCGTTTGATAGATTTGACCGTATGCTTCGGGTCAGTGACGGCCTGGTTCTTTGCGAGTTGTCCGACAGTCCGTTCCCCTTTGGCGATGTGCACTACGGACGGTGTAGTACGTGAGCCTTCTGCATTGGTGATGACGGTAGGCTTGCCTCCCTCCATCACTGCAACACATGAGTTTGTTGTTCCCAAATCGATTCCGATGATCTTGTCTGTCATTAGTATCCTCCTCCTTGTATCAATAGTAGTTCAGTCACTTTTTCGTGCAACCTTGACTTTTGCGTGCCGGATGACATTGTCCTTGAGCATGTAGCCATTCTGGAACACTTCGATGACCGTGTTGTCTCGTTTCTTGTCATCGGTCTTCTCAACCATGAGAGCCTCATGCAATCGTGGGTCGAATTGTTGTCCCTCTGCCTGGATCTTTGTTAGGCCCTCTTGGCTGAGTGTCTCACGAAGGTTCTCATATATATGTAGGAAACCTTCCATAGCCTTTTCTGCTGATGCATCCACATGCTGGATGGCTCGCTCGAAGTCGTCGAGGGTAGGAAGCAGCTTGACCATGATGTCCTTTGCCGCCATGTCGATGCATGAGCGCATCTGTTGCTGGTTGCGTTTCTGGGAGTTCTCGAACTCCGCTTGCAGTCGCTGCAATGTCTCTGTCAGGTCCTGGATCGCTTGCTCCTTATTATCAGAAGAGTCGCTCTCCTGAGCCTTCTGCGGCGCTTCTTCCTGCTTATCCGAATCTGGAGTGTCGTTGGTCATTTTATTCCCCTCGTCGACCTTAAGTCAACGTAGTGCAGTTTATATTGTTGTTATATATAAACCTTTCGCATAAACCATATATATTCAATGCTCCTATTATTCTGCATGAAGTCCAATTACCGCAAAATCACTATCATCCGTGCTTCCATGCCACCTAATGGTACGATCAATGATCAGCTGCAGTGGCTGGGAGGGTCGATGGGACTTTTTAATCTGCGGGATAAGGACAAGAGTTGTTTCCGTATCTTCATCGAATTGCTCAAGGTGGCAAAGCGGGATAATTCCATCTCCAGCGATGAGCTTTCTGAACGACTGATGCTGAGCCGCGGCACAGTGGTGCATCACCTGAACAAGCTGATGGAGGCCGGGATCGTTATCCATCGGGAGAATCACTATACCTTGCGCAGTAATTCTTTGGAGGGTGTGCTGGAGGAGGTAGAGCGGGAGATGGATCGCTTCTTCGAGGATATGAGGGGGATTGCTGAGGATATCGATCGCAAGCTGAACTGATGAGTCTCGTGTGGTGAGCGTGGCATCAACTGCAAGATATATAAACAGTTGTTGCCCGTGATTCTGTTATGAGCATACGGAAACATCTTCAAAGAATAGTGGCGGCAATCGATGAGCATGTCCCTTTGATGCGATTCATGCGGTCTGCAATGATCAGTTTCTTCATCGGAGTTGCTGTCTTTATCGCTTTCCTGTTCTGGATGCTTCTGGTCTACAAGAGCAAGGGCGGACAATAATCAGTACTCGATGCCGGGCCGTGCCATGACGCCTTTCTCCATGTAATGCTTGACTGGCCGGATATCGCTTACAAGGTCTGCGACTTCGATGAGCTCCTCCGGAGCGTCCCGTCCGGTCAGGACAATCTCGACGTCAGGATGCTTGTTGCGAAGCGCGCGCATGATGGTTTCCAGGGAAATGAAACCCTTGTTGATGACATACGTGACCTCATCAAGTATGATGAGGTCCATATCACCGCTCTTGATCAGGGATTCTACATAGAAAAAAGATTTTTTCGCGTTGTTCTTGTCAGTATCGTCGATCTGGAAGCAGAATCTGCACGGGCCACACTCGATGGCTTCACGCACCATGATATCGGGGCTGTCACGCTTGGATGCACTGAAGGCAGAGAGGGTCTTCTGCCGGGTCCGCTTTATGCAGGGCTTGCCTATCTGATCGATCTTGAAGGTGGGAAGATGATTTTCGGCAGCGACGAATTCTCCAGTGTAGTTTCCTCCCTTCAGGAATTGCACCATATAGACAGACATGCCATGTCCCACTGCCCGCAGTGCAAGTCCCAGGGCAGCGGTGGTCTTTCCTTTGCCATCTCCGGTATAGAGATGGATTTTTCCTTCGTGTTCCATCATACGTCCTCATGAACTTGTGCGGATTATCTGTGAATCAATAGATCCGTCCCTGTAGATGGTGACTCCTTTGCAGCCTTTGTCCCATGCCAGCAAAAATCCTTCTTCCACATCCTTGACCGTGGCAGCAGTACTGAAATTGATCGTCTTGGAGATAGCCCCGTCCACAAATTCCTGGAAGGCTGCCTGCATGGAGATATGCCAAAAAGCATTGATATCTTGCGCCGTGACGAAAACATCGCGCACTTTCTTAGGGATCTTGGTGAGCCCCTGTATTGTGCCGCGCTTGGCGATCTCACGCAGAAGGGTGTCAGAGTAGAGATTCTCTTCTTCCAAAACCCGTTTGAATTGTGAATTAGTGTAGATGAACTCCCGTCCATCCAGCGCTTTTCGCGCGAAGCAGAGGGCAAAGTTGGGTTCCAGGCACGGGGATGTGTCAGCAATGAGACTGGTGGATCCTGTAGGTAGGATCGTAGTCACTGTCGCATTCCGCATCCGACGCTTCTTCTGCTGGAATGTACTGCCTTTCCATGCAGGGAAGACGCCTCGTGAAAATGCCAGTTTCTCCGATGCCGCATGCCCTTCCTTCTGGATGAACGACATGATCTTTTTGGCCCAGGTGATACCGTCCTCACTGTCGTACTTGATTCCCATGCGGAACAGGGCATCAGCAAATCCCATGATGCCCAGGCCGATCTTGCGGGTCTTGAGAGATTCCTCTTTTATGCGGTCAAGCGGATACTTGTTGAGGGTGATGACATTGTCAAGGAAATGGACGGCGGCGTGAACTGCGGTCTTGAGCCTGTTCCAGTTGAAGATTTTGTCATCATCGATCATACTCATGAGGTTGATGGCACCTTCTGCAGCGCTCTCGAAAGGAAGCAGTGGCATCTCGCCACAGGGGCTGGTGGTCTCGATAGTTCCCAGATGTGCACAGTCGTGTTTCTTGTTGATCCGGTCCAGGAACAGCAATCCTGGTTCGCCATTGCGCCATGCCATAGCGATGATATTGTCGAAAACCACACGTGCCGGCAGTGAAGCGACCGCTTTCTGGGTGCGGGGGTTGATCAGGCGGTAGTTGGTACCTGATTTGACAGCTCGCATGAACGCATCCGTAATGCCCACGGAGAGGTTGAAATTGGGCATAGACATTCCATCTGCTTTCATGTTGATGAATTCCATGATATCAGGATGGTCGACCCGAAGCACACCCATGTTGGCTCCCTGTCGCTTCCCGCCCTGCTTGATGATGTCGATGGAAACCTGGAAAATCCGCATGAAGGAAAGCGGGCCTGATGAGACTCCGCTGAGATCTCCCACTTTATCACGCCTTGGGCGCAACCGCGAGAAGCTGAAACCGGTCCCGCCGCCTGATTGATGGACCAGGGCCGCGTGCTTGACTGCGTCAAAGATACTTGCCATGTCATCTCCGATAGGTATAGCAAATGGAGAGAGCAGTTGCTTGTTGGCTGTACCCGCATTCATCAGGGTCGGTGATGTGGGAAAGAACTGCTTTTTGGTGAGTATAGAATAGAAGAGTTTCTCAGTGTCAGTAGGGTCTTCCTTGTAGTGATTGTCGCCTCCAGCAACGTAGTGCGCCACGCGTCGAAACATCTGGGATGGGGTCTCTATCAGCCGACCATTCTCATCACGTTGCAGATACCTGTTCTCCAATATCTGCAGGGCGTTGAGGGACATCTCCATGTCTTCCTCCATGGCTCCATGCAGGAGCGCGCGCTTGGCCTCACGCAGTTCGCTGCGCTTATGGCGGTAGAGGATATATGCTTTTGCGACTTTTGTGTGCCCTGATTTCATCAGGACTTCTTCCACGATATCCTGTACTTGCTCCACACTCGGAATCTTCCCCCCGAGGGTAGTATGGATGCGTTCTACCGCTTCGTCGCCCATGTTCTCTGCTTGTCGCAGATCAAGCTCTCCGACAGCATCCATGGCTTTGCTGATTGCGAGCATGATCTTCTGTTTGTTGAACAGGACAACAGAACCATTACGTTTGCGTACTTGCACTACACTCTTTGTTGACATGCGAACCCCGGGCAATAGGGCGGCAGAAATGGTTTATAAATATATGTGCTAAGCCGGAATCACATGGCTGCGGTGGTTGTCTTTCCTGATCCGGAGTACGGTGTCCACGAAGCTTTCCACTTTCGTCTCGTGGGAAACGATGATGAGTTGTGAGATATCGATCTGGTCGAGGACCTCCTTGACCCGATCCAGCTGTTCTGTGGAGAATCCTTCGGTAGGTTCATCGAGGATCAGAATATTGCGGGTGTGTATGGTCTGGATAAGGTCGTTGACCACTTTGTTGAGTGCAAGCCGATATGCCAGCGCGACACAGGTGCGTTCGCCTCCGGAAAGGTTGGCGACATCAGTCTCGTATCCATTCTGCTCCACAACAGGTGCAAAATCCAGGTCGAGACGGGCCACCAATGTCTCATCTTCGATCAGCAGAGAGAACCAACGTATGAAGAGTTCGTTGAATTCCTGATATATGGAGAGGAATACATGATGCTCGATATTCTCCATCAGGGGAAGGAATGCGCCCTTAAGCCAGTCATGGACCTGTTGGAACTTCCTTGCATGCTGTTGCGCAGCAGTGCGATCCTTAAGAATCATTTCCTGCTCTTTCAGCCTGGCCATAAGGTTCTGTTCTGCTGTTTCCTGCTGCGCCCGGGTAACACGGATCGCGTTGAGGGCTTCAGCAGTCTTATCGTGTTTCTTGCGGGCATCTTCGAGACGTTCTCTGAGATCATCAGTGTTGCCGATAGCCTTCTGGATCTCTTGCAGCGCATCTTGTTTTTCAGCATGCTCCTTGCGGACTCCATCCAGTTCCTCACGACAGTCTTCCAGTTGTTTCTGTGCTTCTTTGTAGGATCGTAAAGCCGCCTCATACGCACGGTATTGTTCTTTTTGCAGATTAAACTGTTCCTGCTTTTTGCGCAGGTCCTCCAGCTGTCGGCGCATCTGCTCAGGGTCAGTCTTTCTGATTTCCTGTTCTGCATGCTTCGCATTCTCCAGGTGTTTCCGGGTCTCTTCTATCTGCCTGTCAATCTCCTTGTTCCGTTTTTCCTGTTGCGTTGCGTGTAGGAATTCGTTTTCGAGCGTGGTGATGGCAGCTAGTTGCTCCTGGCGCTGTTCTGGCAGCGCTGCTGTTGTCTCCAGTGTCTGCTGTAATGAGATGCGTCGCTTATCCAGCGCCTCGATCGTATTCTTGATCTTTCTTTTCTTTTGGGCGCATTCAGCAGCAATAGACCGTTTGTGATCCAGTGTGATCGGCTGCATGCAGGTAGGACAGGTCTCAGACTCCATGATTGTAGGCATCGCTATATGTTCATATTCCTGCCTGCGTAATGCTAGCTCCGTCTCGATCTGCCGAAGAAGTGCTTCCTGTTTTTCGCGTTCTTCCAGGTCAGATTGCAGCTTCACGTATGCTTGTTTCGTAATGGCAATCTTGTCTTTGATCTTTTTGGGGTCTACAGTTTCCTTGGGGTGCTCTGTCATCGATGAGAGCAATTTTGTGTGGTGCTCGATCTCCTGTGTGATCTTTTGTGATCTGAGCATATGCGTATGGATGCTCTCCTGCAGCTGCTGCAGTCTCGCTTCGGTGTCCTTTATCTCTTGTGCCTCTGGTTTCTCTCTCTGTTCGGGAGGGGTGTCGAGTTTTGGGAGCAGTTCTTTCTCCTTGAGGATGAGCCGCTCCATGATTCGGTTCTGTTCATCGATGGTGCTTTTGATGCTTGCTTTGCGCCGGAGAAGCTCGTTGACATGTTCCTTTTCTTTCTCGATCTGGTCAAGATGCTTTTTGGATGATATGCAGTCTTTGGCAGCAGCCTGTTCCTGTATGCGGATCTTCTCGAGGTGATGGTGGATATTCTTCTTGTCTGACCGTAGTTTTTGATAGAGGTCACGAACCTGTGCCAGATCAGAGCATTTCCCTGCATAGTATGATTCCTGTTTGCGTATCCAGCGCTGCACTGTGCTGCAGTTGTCGGTGATCGTCTTATACCGGTCGATGCCGAAAAGCGTTCGCAATGTATCCAGACGCTGCGCTGCATCGTCAGTGATGATAGCTTTCATCTCTTCCTGGCTGGTAAAGACCGTATAGCGATAGATAAGAGATTTCGCTTTGTGCATTTCAGGATATCCGATCAGTTCTAGAATCCGTGAGCGTAGTTGGCTGGGGATAAGCTCTTCGGTTTGTCCGTCAGCCATGAGATAGCATTTGTCCTGCTTGACTGAAGTTTTTGTGCGCGCCAGTGTGCGCGTAATGATCAGCTCTCGGTCCTGTACAGCGATGCTGAGTGTGACCTCTCCTTTCTGTGCGCCGTTACGTAGCAGGGCCTGTCCGTCGTTGATTCCACGGATCAGTCCGAAAAGGGCAAACTCTATAGCCAGAAGGATAGTTGATTTCCCGCTTCCGATGTCTCCTGACAGCAGAAGAGATCCATCAGGGAACTCGATCTCTTCGTCTGTGTAGCTTCGGATGTTTTTGAGCGTGAGGCGGATGATGCGCATGGATAAGAAAAACGAATACTTGCTTATAAGGATTATTGGTCAGTGTCCAGTGATTATTCCAGGGTGCGAGCCGCTTCATATGCAACTCCCAGCGGTGCGGCAACACCTTCCAGCTTGGTGCGTCTGATTTTCACGTCCCGAGAGCGCCGCGCATAGGATTCGTTCTGGGTCAGGATAGTCCGGGTCTTCTGCAGGAGCGCCCGTGATTTACTGATGCCGCCTCCGATCACTATGCAGTCGGGTGATACGAGTGTAAGGATGTTCCCTATGCCTGCAGCCACATATTCAGCAGTCTCAGCGATAGTCTCCCGTGTGGGGGTGGAGCGTAGATGGAGTATCTCTTTTGGGCGCATGACCAGTTTGGTCTTCTTGTAGTAACGCTTGGTGATGCTGTTGCCATTGATGTAGGGCTCCAGACAGCCGAATCCCCCGCAACTGCACCCTTTGCCGCCTTTGACAACAGTCATGTGGCCGACTTCCATCGCATTGTGCACGATTTCGTTATTGATGGACAATCCTCCCCCGACTCCTGATCCGATGGTCATTCCGGCTGTAATTTGGCATTCTTTCCCGGCGCCGAATTTTGATTCTGCAAGAGTGAAGCAGTCTCCGTCATTACGTAGCTGGACAGGGACCTTATGTTTTCTGCTCATATGTCCAGCCAGATCATACTCATTGAGGCTTTTCATATTGGGAAGGAACTCAATGCGATTATCGATGATGAGTCCAGGCAGGCTGATGCCGATCGCATCTATGTTCTTACGCTTGCCGATGATCTTCTGGATGGCCTGCTCGATATTCTTCAGGATTGCTTTCTTGCCATCCTCCACCTGGGTATAGCGTTTGTCGTGCGATAGAATCTTATAGGTGTTCTTCTCGAAGCGGAAGAGATAACTCTCGATCTTTGTAGCTCCGACATCGACCCCGCATATGAAGTTAGGCATGAGGTTTTTTTGTATTGAACGGTTTTTATAGTTTTGGGTGTGAGGAGTGTTGGAAACCTACGTAGTTTTTAAGGGACAGTGTCTCCGATTGTTTTATATATTACTATTAAACGATAAATGATATGAGACGATCCCAGACGGCAACAGAGTATCTGATTGTTCTTGCAGTGGTCATTGTCATGGGTGTGATTGCTGTCGGTGTGATGGGTGGGATACCGAGTATCGGCGGGGAAGCTGGAGAGCAAGCTGCCAAGATGCGTCTTCTTACTGCCAAAATCGGCATCACTAACTATATGATCTCTGAAGCTAAAGGGTATTTTGAATTCATCAACAATCAAGCGAAAAGCATTCGATTAGAAAATGCGACAGTGGATGGCAAGAAATGTTGGTTCATCGGAACGAATGTGAATCCTGAACTGACGCCGACACTCGGTCCGGGACAAAAAAAGAAGATTGCTTGCGGAAGTATTACTGCAAATCCCGGTGAACGCTATGATTATGATGTGACGATAACGTATACGGATTTAGAGACCAGTGCAGTCTATGTGCTAGATGACCTGAAAATGGTCGGGCGAGGTTCCTCTTTCTCTTGTCCTGACGGCTATGTCGCCGTGCCAGGTGGGTTCGTTCTGGCTGACGGATCTACTGTTGATGACTTTTGTGTGATGAAGTACGAGGCTAAGAATGTCGGTGGTGTTGCAACTTCTCAGGCAGCAGGCACTCCTTGGGTCAGTATTACTCAGACAGATGCGATTGCTAATTGCACTGCACTGGGCGATGGCTATGATTTGATTTCAGACCAGCAGTGGATGGTCTTGGCTGAAAATATTTTGAATACTCCGATTAATGACTTGAATGCGAGTGCAAGCGGTCCTCAGTTGAGCAACGGAAGAAGTTCGATGGATTGGGGTGATGGGTCTGCCGCAGCCGGGCCTGATCCTGATGTGACTCAATGTGATACCTCATACTCTCTTGATGCTTCGCAAAATGAGAATTGTGGCCTTCGTGGCTCTGAAGGATATGTGGACACAGATGGGAGCTGGAGTATGGCATATAGCGCGAGCACTGATGGTCGAGGGGATCTGCGTACTCACGTTCTCTCAAACGGAGAAGTGATCTGGGACGTTGCCGGGAATGTGTTTAGTTGGACAAGTACAGTGTTAGCAACAACACCGGATGATAATAATTATTATGATTCGGCTACTGATTTCACGGATGTCGAATGGATGGAGCCCTCACAGGCGCGCGGAAGTACGTACGGTTTTGGGTATTATGGTATGTATGGAAATTCAGATCGTGTTGCTGTTCGCGGCGGGTCTTGGGGCAGCGGCGACGGCGCCGGCGTGTTCGGCGTCGACGGCTTCTACGGGCCGTCGTTTTCGAGCACGGACTTCGGTTTTCGTTGCGTCCATTCTCCTGGAGGCTGAGGGCACTTGTAGTGGTAACAGTATAACGTACGAAGACTGGCGTCCGTGACCGGTAATCTCCCGATTGTTTTATATATTACTGTTAAACGATAAATGATATGAGACGATCCCAGACGGCAACAGAGTATCTGATTGTTCTTGCAGTGGTCATTGTCATGGGTGTGATTGCTGTCGGTGTCATGGGTGGCATTCCTTCTTTGGGAGGCGGTGCGTCGGAGTCTGCTGCCGAGGCAGAGCTGGCAACGCTTTCTGTGGGGATTGCTGATTATGCGCAGGACTCGCGAGCAACCACGCTCAGATTCAAGAACAACAATCCTGGTTTGATCCGCATTGATGATATGTGGATCGATGGGAAGCGCTGCACTCTGTATCCGTATCAGGCAAAGCTGCGTGGTGGTGAGCAGCGGCGCATCGAGTGCTATGGTGTGGTCGGGCTTGATGAGAATACGCGGTTCGATCATGATTTCAATCTGACGTACACGGACATGAAGACAGAGGCGCAGTATGTGATCGATCCGGAGGTTGATCTGGTGGGGACGGTTGCTGAAGGGGCAGAGCTGCATACGGGGCAGACTTTATGTTACGATACTGATCATGATACTGATGAAGATGATGATTGTGATGCTCTGGAGACTACGATGCCTCTGCAGGATGCTCATCATGATGGAACAGCGAAATCATTCACTGACAATGGTGATGGCACAGTCACTGACGATCATACTGGTCTGATGTGGAACAAGAGTGTTGTTGATGTTGAGGGCATAACGTGGCAGCAGGCGCTTGAGTTTTGTAATGAGTCTGAATCGGCTGGTTATACTGACTGGCGTGTGCCCAATATTGTCGAGTTGATGACTATGCTAGATCATGGTCGTGATGATTATATGAATCCAGCTTTAGAATGGACGTATACTGCAGACCCGGTTAGTACTTGTCGTTACTTCTGGAGCAGTACCACGCAATCTGATGATCCTGAAAATGCTATGCGTGCAGATATAAACGATTATGGTTTTATTGGCAGTCGAATGAAAAGTTCAGGTAGTTGTGTCCGTTGTGTCCGTAGGTCATCACAAGCTATTGGACTGCAGACTGGACAGACGTCTTGTTATGACACTGTCGGAGATCCTCGTACTTGTACTGGTATCGGAGAAGATGCTGATGCCGATGCCTCTGCCAAAAGTTTTGTCGATGTCGGCGATGGCACGGTCATAGATGAAATCAGCAGCCTGGTATGGACCAAGGAAGATTCTACGAATACGATGAATTGGACAGATGCGCTCAATTATTGCGCAAATATTGCGGTATGTAGCGATGGGAGCATAGATGGTAACAAAAATATAGTTGGAACTTGCTCTAGTAGTGGTGTGAAGTATGATGATTGGCGTCTGCCTACTGTTTTGGAAAGTATTACTCTTATTGATTACGGATGCACAGGAGGTGATGATCCGAGATGTTATTCTAGTTATCAGAATGATGCTTTCATTTGGAACATAAATCGCCATTGGACAGGAACCACATACAGCTCAATGGAATTTACAGCATTTGGTCCCTATATGGGGAAGGGCGTGATCAATGAAGGCGGGGACGGTAAGGGTTATAGTATTGCGGGTTCCGCCCGCTGCGTCCGCGACTACTAATCAAGGATATTTATTCACAATCAGCAAATACTCGTACAGCCGCAAAATTTCGCTCCGGAAAAACATTTATAAAATTAAGTCCTAGAATCTTTTCTATGAGCGGTAAACATTCGCAAACCGCAACAGAGTATCTGATCATCTTGGCTGTTGTTATTGTCATGGGAATGATTACTGTTGGCGTCATGGGTGGGATTCCGTCCTTGGGAGGCGGTGCAGGGATGAACACACAGTCAGCGGTGTGTATGATGATAGTGCTGAAGTCGGACCTATGACTTATGGTGAAGTTGCGTGGTACGTCAGTTTCGGCTGTGGCTACGTCGTCTACTGCGACATCGTCTACGGCTCTCTCGCCGTCTGTGTCTCCAGGGACGATTGATTATTTGGTGCTTTGATTATTTCGCAAAAATCTTTTAGATTTTTTGCTTTGTGAATATGGCTTAACTCTTGAAGCGATTGTTTGATATCTTCATAGATATACCATTGGATAGAGGATCCACCAACAATAGAAGTTAATTTTTTATTGCCAATAAAAGCGTAAACAGACAGTAATGGGCGCCTAATCCAAAATCCTTAAGTTTAAATTATGAAAATCTTTAAAATCATTAACTAAAGTTAACAAAATCAAAACACTTATAAGTAATGGACATTTATCACACGTATGGACAAAAATCTACTTTATTGGAATCCTTGGTGGGAGAAGGGGTCTTTTGAGTCAAAGTTGCAATATAGGATTAGTTTTGCTGATATTGAGCCATACCTTGCACGAAAAGAAGTGCTTTTTTTTAGTGGTGTCAGGCGATCGGGTAAAACGTCTTTTATGTATTATCTTATAGAGCAACTTCTTGATAAAAACCCTCCTGAAAACATACTCTATCTTAACTTAGACGACCAAGTATTGCGGTTTGAGACGTTGGAAAATATTTTTGATGCATATAAGACTCTTTTCCCTGAAGTGGAAGGAAAAATATATGTTTTCTTAGATGAGATCCAGAACATTAAAGACTGGGAGGTTTTTGTGAAAAATAAATATGATTCAACGGAAAATATCAAATTTATCATATCTGGATCAAAATCCCATGTATTGAAAAGAAAATCATCACTACTTACTGGAAGAATGTTTGAAAGAGAAATTTATCCTTTATCCTTTATTGAATTTTTGGGGTTTAAAGGATTCGAATTAACAAAGCTACATATGATTTCAAAAAAGAATATGATTTTATTCCTCTTTTCAGAATATCTAAAGTTTGGGGGATTTCCAGAGGTTGTTCTTGAAGATTCTGAAAGGTTAAAGGTTTCTCTCTTGAAAGAGTATTTTGAGAACATAAAAGATAAAGATATAATCACATATTTCAATATAAAAGAATCTAAAAAATTTGATAGGATGTCTTTATTTTTGATTTCAAACATAGCAAAACCATTTAGTGCATCAAAAATAGGAACAGTCGTGCATTTGAGTACGCAAGTTGTTGGTGATTATTTAGATTATGCAGAACTTATGTATTTGTTTTTGTCATTGAATCATTTTAACTATTCGATCAAATCTCAGATAAAAGGGGTTCAATCAGCACAACTCGGGAGTAGAGACGTACCACACTATGAGGCTGCCTCACTGAGAGACAAGCGCAATGAAAGCGAGACAAGGAGAAGAGTCATGATCGGGACCGAATCGTTCGTCCCACTGTTCGTCGGCCCACTGGGATTTCTACTTGGAGCACTGTTGCTGATCGCCGTCATACTCGTGGTCGGTCGGATCGTCTTCGCCCTCGCGTGGCGTCTCGTCCTTATCGCGGCGGTCGTCCTCGGTATTCTCTGGCTGGTC
>CAZMDB010000021.1:0-16486 GCA_964565095.1 uncultured Methanosarcinales archaeon
CATCCTCGTGTACCACCACTCCAGGTAGTGTGACGGCTGCAACACCGATCCGTGCTCCCTTTTTGATGGTGATCCCTTTGTAAGCGTCAAACCGTTTCCTTGTGCGTCCCGCGTATCGGTCATTTGAGGTCATGACTCCGGGTGCGATAAAAACATCATCCTCAATCACAGAATACGGGACAATCTGTACATTCGCCTGAATCTTGCAACGAGCACCGATTTTCACCTTATTCTCGATAGTGCAGCCTTTTCCGATGATCGTTTTCTCTCCGATCTGAACGTTCTCTCGAACAGAGGCCATATCAGCGATCAGGCATTCATTACCGATAGTGCATCCCCGGTATAGCACTGTGCTTGTCCCGATAATACATCCATCACAGACTGTGCATGGGGTAAGGTCTTGCGAGTCTGTTGTTGCAGAAAGTACTCCTTTCATAGGAAGCTTTCCGATCACAGCATTATCATCGATGCGTACATTATTCCCGATGTGCGTATCATCATGGATGACAACATTCGAGCCGATCACAGTGCCTTCTCCGATAGAGACATTGCTACCGATAGTGGCATTCTCACCCTCAGCCATCGCGTCAGAAAGATCGTCAGTCATCGAGCACCTCTTCTACTGAATCAAGGGCAAGTTGGAGAAAGTTATGAGAAGAATCCTTATCAGCTTCCTCAACATGTTGTGTTCGCAGTGCATGGATCAGCTCTATTGATGGATACACATCATCGATCCCGAATCCGTTACCTTTTAAGGTTTCCTGATAGACCACAGTATGCAGATCAGTGAACCCTCCTGAGAACTCAAGTTCATCTCCGTCAACGGTGATAGATCGATAAGCCTGGTTGTTTCCCCGTTCCTTATCCGGAAGGTCCGCTCTGTCGAGAGACAGATACCATCTGACATCTGCATGCTCGAGACGCAGGAATCCAGACATCTTCTTGTCCCGCCGCAGATGCACTTGAGACCCATCAACTTTGCCGAAAATCCACATCAGCATATCGAAAAAATGCACACCGATATTGGTTGCCACTCCTCCTGACTTGTGTACATCACCTTTCCAGGACACATCATACCAGCGACCTCGTGGGGTAATGTATGTCAGGTCAATAGTGTAACGTTTCTGCGGATCCTCTTTCAATTCACTCTGTATACGGTTTCGCAGTTCCACGATCGCAGGATGATATCGTAGTTGCAACACTGTCCAGACACGTCTTCCTGTCTCCTCTTCCAGTTCCTTGAGGGCATCAAGGTTCCAGGGGTTGAGCACCAGTGGTTTCTCGCAGATAGCATCAGCGCCGATACGGAAAGCGAAACGCACATGGGCATCGTGAAGATAGTTCGGCGAACAGATAGAGACATAATCGATCTCTGCACCATGATCAATACGTCTGAGTTTTTCGATATGACGGTCGAAGCGTTCGAATTCGGTGAAAAAATGGACATCATTGAAATATCGATCCAGTATGCCCACTGAATCATTCGGATCGAAAGCTGCTACCAGTAGGTTTCCGGTGTCTTTGATGGCTTGTAGATGCCGAGGAGCGATATATCCGCCCACGCCGATGATTGCAAAGACGGATTGGATTTCCGCCTGGGTCTTTTCTGGATTCTCTGTCATGTATATCCCCTACCTGCTAATGCATTTCAAAAGTGGACTGCCCTTTAAATATTTTATAGAAGTGGCCTGCACTTGAACACGCAAGTTTCAATCGCGGATTCCGATGCCGCGATACAGCACTCCCATCTTTCTTATCCCGTCCTTATCGAGGCAATTTCTGCCATCGATAATGGCCTTGGCGTTCCTATAGAGGGAGGTGTCGATAAATTCTTTATGTGCAGTCGCAAGCACCACGCAACCCGTGTCTTTGAGTGCCTCTTGCAAGTCTGCTGCATCAGATTTGTCAGGGAAGTAAGGATCATACACAACAAGATCAGCTCCCTTGTTTCTCAGACGTTTGATCAGTTCGTAGCTCGGGGATTCTCTGTCGTCGGCAACATTGGCTTTATAGGAGAGTCCAAGGAGGGCTATGCGTGTACCGTTTATCGGCAGTTTGATCTCATTCAAGGTATTCTGGATAAGCTTGATGGTATAGATGGGCATGTTGCTGTTGATCCTGCGCGCCTGGATGAGGAAATCGTGGTCGAAACCTGAAGCTTTGCCTTTCTGGATCATGTAGTACGGATCCACCGCGATGCAGTGTCCGCCGACTCCACACCCGGGATAATGCGGCATGAAACTGAACGGTTTGGTTGCGGAGCCCTTGATGACTTCCATGATATCGATACCCATGCGATAGAAGCTCTGCGCCATCTCATTGATGAACGCGATGTTCACGTCCCTGAAAGTGTTCTCGAGAATCTTTGTAGCCTCTGCAGCCTTGATTTGGGAAACGGGCGTGACACTGGCATCAATGATCGATTCATACAATTCTGTAGCACGGACAGTAGACTCCTCATCAATCCCTCCGACCACCCGTGGAATGTTATCCACATGCCACTTCGGATCACCGGGATTGATGCGCTCAGGACAGTGTGCCAATAGGTACTTCTTTCCGGTCTTGTCCAGGATGGGCTTGACGATCTCTTCACAGACTCCAGGGTAGATAGTCGACTCCACAACTACCAATTGTCCATCCTGCAGGATAGCGGCGACCTCTTCGGTAGCCTTCTGCACCAGACTCAGATCAGGAGTATGGCTGCCATCGACCGGAGTCGGGACGCAGATGATGTAAGTGTCAGAATCAGGGATATCTTTTTGCACTTCTATCTGCACTTTCTCGAAAAGGCTATCGATAAAATCTTCTCTGATATGCGGCTTACCAGCACGCAATGATTCCAGGATAGAATCCTTCTTGTCGACGCCCGTTACCTTATGCCCTTTTGAGGCAGCCTGCAGTGCCAGAGGGAATCCCACGTAGCCCAGACCGATGATTGAGATATGCATAGGGAAGAGAGATTTAGAGTATCTTATAAAGCTAATGGATACTACAGGATACTACAGGATACTACATTGGGTCTGTAGCGATACATTTAATAATAAAGTCAAAGATTCCAGTTTTAATGAGTAGAAAAAAATCGTTAACGAAGATGCTTATAGTCAATGCTCCAAATAGGAACGTGTTGGCCTCCATGCGAAGTCTTGGCAAATCCGGTTATCCCTTTGAGATACACATGTTGAATCAGTCAGCCAAAAATGTTGCGCAAAACGTCCTCAAGACAAAATATTTAGCACGAATGTCTCACGTTGTGGATCCGTCCGAGGATTTTGAAGAATTCAAGAAAACAGTACTGCAATATTGTCGTCAACATAATATTCAGGTAGTCTTGGGATATGGTTTTAAGTCTGTAGTTGCCATGTCAAGATTCAAGCAAGAATTTGAAGAGTTAGGGGTAGTTGCGCCGTTGCCGGATTTTGAGGCGGTGATGAAAGCGCATGATAAAGAGGAGTGTTTCAAGCTATGTAAAAAAAAGAAGATTCCTGCACCCAAAACATACTTCCATAAGAATCTGGGGGATTTGCTCCGGAAGAAGATTACGTATCCAGTAATTATCAAAGCACGCCGGAATAGTGGTATTGAAGATGGGTTGAGGGTTGCACATAACAGGAAGGAACTTGTAAAGCATTACAAGAAGATGCATGCTTTGGGTCGATCAAATTTTATACAGGATTTTACTAGACCTGTGGTGCAGGAGTTCATCAAAGGAAAAATATATGATGCTTGTTTTTTTATTGATAAGGGTAATGTGCACGATTTCGTATTTCAGAGAAGGATTGTCAGTCAGAATGGTAGTATCGGTCCAGGTATGTTCAATGAGACGCTTGATGGAGATCTCAAGGATGAAGCATTTGACTTAGGAAAAAAAATCTTGAAAAAGATCGGCTGGGATGGAAGTTGTCAGGTTGAACTGATTTATGATGAAAAAAGAAAGCACTTTAAATTGATTGAAGTTAATCCGAAGTTGTGGGGCACACTCGAGTTGTCGATACGATCAGGTGTAGATTTTCCTTTGGATATGATTCGTCATTATTATTTCAAAGAGCAGGTCAAGATGCATCCGTACCGGAAAATAAAGTTCATCTGGGTGTATGATTCGCTGCTATCCAGATTGGGTTTTGCATCAGAGTTAGGCCTACTTAGGATTTTCTCTTTGGCTTGGAAGTATGAGAATGAAGTGCACATTGAAGATCCATTGCCTGAATTATATATAATTCTAGGTATGATCAAGATTTTCTTTCATAATTTGTTGACAAAACTATGAAGGCCTGTCATGATACTTTGTTTATCCATATGGATTGCGGTGACAGGGATATCAACGATGTTGCGAATAGAGGTTGCAGCGATAGGACCACACACAATCCCGCAGGCTCCATCGCGTTCTGCCAGAACAGAGTTCTGGATGACTTCTTCTATAGTTATTGAAGGGTATTCCTTAAGAGCATAAGAGTTATCTTCTAGTTCCACATGGTTGGTGTCTAGTCGATCCAATACAGCTCTGCTGGTGATGAGTGCGATGAATTTCTGTTCAGGGATTTGCAGTTCGCGGAGAGTGTGATAGATGGAAGTGAGCGTAGAAATACGAAAATCACTGCGTTGCCCTGAAAGAATTTTGTATAAAGTGTTTTTTGGAATACCACTCTGCGCGCTAAAATCCTGCACACTCAGAGAGTGCGTCTTTAGGATGTATTTGAAATACTTGATGAACGCAGTATGTCCTTTCATGAGTTCTCGCAAAAGTTGATCATATTCTCTCATAGGGAAAATAAATGCTTATAGAATATATAAATTTTTCCCTATTGTATACATAATGCCATTTTAATGCATAAAATTTATGAATGGTATTGCTACTTGGTTCTTAACTGGTGATTATATGAAGATGATTCAGAACATGAAGCTGTTGTTGTTGTCATTGATATTTGCACTATTGATTGGCGTATCTGCATGCAATATAGCAGGGAATAATCAAACCAATGACTCTGGTCAAGAAGTGGATATACGATATGGAGGACAGTACTATCCAGGAGAGTTTCTTTTGAAAGGGTATGATTTCTTCGATAGGTATGATCTGAATGTGGAACATAGATTGTTCAGTTCAGGAACTGAAAATAATGAAGCGCTGATCAGCGGAAACGTGGATGTGAATGTCGGGTCAGATTCAAAATCTGCAGCACTTTTTTCAGCTATCGGGGATGAAGCACTCATAATCGGAACAGTGCAGCGTGGCAATCGCTATTCGACGATTGTTTCCCAAGATTCCGAGTATCAGGAATGGGAGGATCTCAAAGGAAAGACTGTTGGCACTCGTTTCGGAAGCGGTGCTGAGTTTGTTCTTCGCAAGTATTTTGATAGCAGAGAAGACCTGGCATGGGAAGACTTCAGTTGGGTCAACATAAAGACAGAGGATATGATCTCTGCGTTAGATAATGGGCAGATAGAAGCCTTTACCGTATGGGCACCTACAGGTGAGATTGCTGAAGCGATAGGAGTGGGTCGAGTATTAAGAAATTATGGTGATGTTGCATTAACTCCAGTCTCAATACATACTACGCGCACGTTTGCCCAAGAGCATGAAGATGAGTTAGTCCGCTTCCTTGCTGCGCAGCTTGATAAGCAGAAGATGATTGAAGAGAGTCCCGAATTGGCAGCTCGATATGCAGTGCAAACAGCAAAAGAACGTGGTATGGACGTTCCTGAGGAGGCGTTTGTTGCAATGTTTGAGCGGATCAATTTTCAGATAGATATTGATGAAAGTATCATATCGGAATTGGAACAGACGGCGCAGTTTCTGGTAGAGCAGGGAAAACTTGAAAACGTACCGGAATTCCAGATAGATACAAGTTATTTGGAAAAAGCTCAGGAGCTTGTAGAACAATGAAGAGGGATGCAATCCTAAAGATATTATTACCCCTGGGCTTCATTTTTATTTTTTTCCTCCTATGGGAGATGTCATCACGGTATGGATTGATAAATGCGGCACTTTTTTCACAGCCAAGCAGTATATTCAGTGCGATAATACGAGGTGATATTCTTTCTAATGTTGTAGCTTCTCTTGTACGACTATGTATAGGGGTTCTAGGAGGTTACACATTGGGAGTGGTTATTGGATTTCTCATGCTGGAATCACGGCATCTTGATATAGTAGATGATATAATTGCATTTTTGGCGTCTATACCTGGAATCAGTTGGGCTCCTATTTTTTTGCTTACAGTAGGTTTTGGCAATTATACCATCATCGGAGTAGCGATCCTGAGCGCATTTTTCCCTGCGGTATATAATGTATTGCAGGGGGCAAAAGAGATTAGGAGGAATCATTGCAATTTAGCTCGATTGTTCGGATATTCAAGGGTGCAAACAATTTTCTTGGTAAAAATACCATCGCTTATGACATATCTTATCAATGGATTCAAGTTGGCTTTAGTGCGTGCATGGCGTGTCATAATTGCAGTGGAGATGATAGCAGGCGCCTTAACAGGCATCGGTTTCATGATATTTGATGCGCGTGAATTGCTGAATATGAAAGTGATGTTTCTGGGGATACTCCTTTCAGGCATCTTGTTCTATATTATCGAAAGAACCACAATAATATTGCTTGAGAAGTTGACTATCATAAAATGGGGGATGAAGATTGATCAGGTTTAGATGGAAATGGCTTGTGTTTCTGATCTTTGTGATTGTGGTTATAGCATATGGATGGTCACATTCCCTCAATGGCATGCTTATTGCCTCGTACTTGCTGATTAGTCTGAGAAGGATGCTGATAGGGTATGTGTTAGCTGTCTCTGGCGGTCTGATAACTGCAGTAATAATTAGTTCACATAAGTATATCTCATATACATTCATGCCGATTCTCAATTTTATGATGTCAATACCGACTATCGCATGGGTCCCCCTCCTTTTGGTTCTATCAGGAATAAATGAAACGACCATTATCATAGCGATATTTCTGGGAGCGTACTTCACTATTACGTATAACACCATAGAAGGATTCAATAAAGTTCCAAAGCGATTATTGCAAGTGGGTGAGGTGCTGGAATATTCGACATTTCAGATGTTTTATCGTATCAAAATACCAGCATCATTCAATCATATGTTGGTTGGGCTCAAATTAGGCATTGCATACTCATGGCGCGCATTAATTGGTGCAGAGATGCTTGGGGCCGCAGAACAGGGTATAGGTTTTCTGTTATTTGCATCGCGGAAGTTTTATAATATTCCACAGATGCTTGTGTCTCTGGCACTGATAGGCAGCATGGGATATTTGTTAAGTAAGGTTATCGTTCATTTTATTGAGAACAGGACAGTAAAAAGGTGGGGTCTTGATGAAGATTGAATGTACAGGTATTGATCACTCATATGGGAATTTGAAAGTGTTGCAAGATTTCAACCTTAGTGTCCCAGAAGGAAAATTTTATGTGATATTGGGACCTTCTGGTTGTGGGAAAAGCACAATCCTGAGATTCATGGCGGGATTCGAGCAGCCTACCCAAGGTGCAGTCTACATAGATGGACAAAAAGTGGTGGGTCCCAGTAGGAAGATTGGATTCGTATTCCAGGATTATGCGCTTTTCCCCTGGAAGACGGTATTGGGTAATGTCATGGCAGGTATTCGTGACAAGAAGCAGAAGAAAGGATTAGCTATGCGCTACCTAAGAAAAGTGGGGTTAGAAAAATTCGCGCATGTATATCCGCATAACCTTTCGGGCGGGATGAAGCAGCGCGTGGGGATAGCGCGTGCTCTCGTGTATAATCCGGAAATATTGTTGATGGATGAACCTTTTGGGGCCCTCGACGCTCAGACAAAAAAAGTGATGCAGCAAGAACTTCTGGATCTATTGAAAAAAATGAAGAAAACAATCGTTTTTATCACTCATAGTGTTTTGGAAGCTGTATACCTAGGAGACGAAGTGATAGTGATGAGCAAAAGTCCATCAAAGATTGTCTATAAGAAGAAAATAGATTTGGAATATGCAGAACGTAATTATACAAATCATCATTATTTGAAATATCGCGAAGAGATTCTCAAGCATTTGCATCCAGAAGTGGGAATTCATTGACTTGATTGGAAGTCCGATGAACAGAGCTTTTTTTAGAAGGCATTCGGAAATAGTTTTTTGCTAAATGCGATAATCTGCTTTATTGTTATTATTTTTGCAACTGGCAAAAAGATTACTGTGAATGAAGCAAGTAATATCTTAATGATAACAGCCGGGATAAAATCAAGATGAATATCGGCAAAAATGCCAGTCAGTATGATTGCAGCGCAGAGGAGTATGAATAGTATTGTCCTTTTCCATGCGAATACGATGGGGTAGAATGATTCAGAGAAATGATACACAGCAATTATAGCAATAACGTAGGATATCATCGTAGCTAAAGCTGCTCCAGGATATCCCAGAGTTCTGATCAAGATATAATTAAGCACAAAGTTCGATAGAAAAGCCATTAATGCAGCATATGACATATATTGTTGTTTCTTTTTTAGTTGCAATCCGATACCCGCTACAGGTAAAGCGCCATAGAGGATGTAGCTGAAAGCAAGTATACCTACTATCCGCGCGGAGCTGACGTATGTGGTTTCGGCGACCAGAAGTATGACTTCTTTTGCAAACAATGCCAGGAAAACAGCAAGCGTGAACAGTCCTGCTAAGTATAATTTCAAGACATTTCCATAGAAGAGCGGTGCATCATCGTCCGAAGCAATATCATGTGACAGGGGCGTCCATGCCACCCTGAATGACATAGTAATCAGTGTGATTATTGCTGCAATCTTATATCCCAAGGAATAAAGCCCGACATCGGCAAGCGGTACCAAATGGACAAGGAAAAGTCGGTCAGAAAAATCTAGAGCCCACATTACAATACTGGCAAAGAATACAGGTGAGCCGTATAAAAACAGCTTTTTGAAATATGGTATATCAAAAGTAGGCATAAGGTATCCTTTTGTTATGAAGAATCCAATTATGAAAAATACAATGTATGCAATAAGCTGCCCCAGAAAAATACCATAAAGGCCTTGGTCTAAAACAAATACAAGAATCAGAATGACAGCCACACGGAAAAAATCCATCACAGCAGTCAAGACAATATACATCTTTTTTCTGAAGAACATGCGACAGGTGTTTGAAAAAAAGGAAACACCAACCAGAAATGGGATAGAAAGCAAAGAAACGGTAAGATATTGAGAGTACTGAATGTCACCAAGGGCATATCTAGCAATCGGTTCACGTAAAATGTAGCTGATAAGGAATATAAGAAATGCCAAAGATAAGCGGAACGCTAATGCAGTGGATAGCATTTTCTTCTTCGAATCTAGGTTTCGATCTCTGTAAAAATAATAGTGTTGCGCTGAATCAAATCCCAGTACAATAAGTACTGCCAATAAAGAAGTCACAGTTGCGATAACATCAATTACTCCGTATTCAGCAGGAGAAAATAACCTTGTAAAGAAAGGTATTGTGATAAGCGCCGCAAATTTACTGAGAAAATTTCCAACTCCATACACAGAAATATCCGCAGTCAATCTCCTGAATTTATCTAACATAGCGAAAGAAAAAAATGGTAAAGAGGTTTAAAAACTTATTCCTGATTCCATAGCATCTCTAATTAACTGTCACTCAAATGAGTTTCATAGTACTCCATCATTGTTGGCATCCAAGCACCTTTTTCCCGGGCCAAATTAATGATTGAGATGAAAAGATCCCGCATCCCCGGATGCAAAAAGTCATCATAATTACAATTGTGCCAGTTGATCACAACTAGTCCTCTCTTGGACTTTACTGCGTCAAACAAACGATGTACCTTCTTAAGTGATTCAGTATTATCCAGATTCATATATCCTCTTAGAGTACAGTCCATAACAGTCAGGGGAAGTTCATAGATATCTAGGGCTTCGCTATCGTTGAGGGAAATGCATCTGAAGGGATGGCAAAATCCATTGCGGTATCCTATGTAGTCCGCATACATGTAGGTGCTGTCATACTTGAAACCACAATCATCCTGCAGTTTCCAGGTTTCCTTTACGTCAAACATCAGATAATGATTGCGTACCCCACATACTTTCCTTTTCACTGCGGTTTCTAGTCTCTTCTTTTCCTGCAGTATTTTTTCCTTATCTCTGAATGATGGAGAATCTATATGTAAACCTATCTCATGGCCTTCTGCCATTATTGATTGCAGTACAGGCTGTAGTTTTGGGTAATCAATCGGATAAGGATTGCCTGATCCCTTGAAAAACCAAGTTGATTTAATTCCATATTTTCTTTCAATCTTCAGCATGTCAGCAAACGTCCAGTATGGATTTCTTCTCCGGGTTATGAATTTCTTCTGTTTCAGGAGGCGCACTGCCGTCTCCGGAAAAGAGGGATATATTGTGTCGATGTCATGGGTGATGATAACAGTAAAAGGAGATCTGCTGCGCCCCACATCATGAACAATGTTGAACCTTTCTTTCTCAAATCTATTAGGCGCTAGAGGATGGAATGCATCAAATTGACTGACTGCTAGATTTTGCACGCGAAGCTCTTGTTTCAGATTAGCAAGAATGATATTATGGACATTAGGGAGATCTTGACTCATAGCATATACTATCTGTATTATGTTTATAATGCTTTGCTTGAATCTAGAGAAGCAAAGAATAAATATGAGTATATGGACTGGTCGTGTATGAGAATATGTTATCTGGCAGATGGAGGAAGTATCCACACGTATCGATATATCAAGTATTTTTGTGAGGCGAATCATGAAGTATCACTGATTTCTATGCGTCCAGTCCCCGATCGCATAAAAAATCTCGGAGTAGTGGTCTGGGAACCAAAAAGGCAGTTTAATGCTAATCTCTTGTTCTTATTGTACAATCTGCTGTTGCTTCCGCGGATACTGTACATGATAAGGAAAATGCAGTGTGACATTTTGCATGCTCATGATGCATTTGCATACGGCATCTTTGCGTGGATCAGCAGGAAGAAATATGTGCTTTCGCCCTGGGGCAGTGATATTCTCGTTCGCACAAGGAATCACCTATATGGTTTTTTTATCAAACATGTCGTCAGAAATGCCGAAGCAATATTGTATGATGGTGGTCTGCATATGCTACAAGCATTAGAGGATCTTGGTGCCGATAGAATGAAAATCCATAAGTTATATTTCGGTGTGGATGTCGAGCAGTTTTCACCAGCCAAGAAAAAGAAGAATTTCTCAAAGATTCCCGTAGTGTTATCTACGCGAAATCTGGAACCAATATACAATATAGCCACTTTCATACATGCTATTGCTATAGTGCTGAAAAAATACCAAGTCAAAGCAATAATTGTGGGCGATGGATCGCAGCGTAAGGAGCTTGAGCAGCTAGCCAAGGAACTGGGTGTCAGTGGACATGTGGTATTTAAAGGAAGAGTTTCTTTATCTGAAATGGCATCACTACTGGCTTCTGCAGATATTTATGTTTCAACCGCCTTATCTGATGCAGGATTAGCGGCAAGTACAGCCGAAGCTATGGCATCTGGAGTCCCGGTAATAGTGTCTGATTTTGGAGACAATAGTGCTTGGGTAAAGAATGACAAAAACGGCTATTTGTTCAAGCTTAGGGATTCTCAAGATTTGTCATATCGCATTATTGATTTGTTAGAGTCGCCTGAAAAGAGAAGACGGTTCGGCAAGATGAATGTCCGTCTTATCAAGGAAAGGAACAACTATTACGTCGAGATGTCTAAGGTTCATAAAATTTATAAAACGATAAGCAACCACCATGACTGATGGATAGGTGCCTTATCGTTGGCGCAGGAGGGGCTGGCCAAGAACTGCTTTCTGAGCTACAGAGATTTACTAAAGAGACCCGAGTAATTGGTTTTGTTGACGACAAGAAGAAAGGATCAGTAGAGAATCTACCAGTGTTGGGTACTATAGAAGAATTGCAGGCAATAATTCAAGATAACGAAATAGATACCATATACATTGCTATACCATCGAGTGACGGGAATGTTATGCGGCGCATAATACGGGAATGTTACTCGACAAAAGTAAAAATCAATGTTGTGCCACGAATCTCGGAAGTTATTAACGGTAATGTCACTTACGACAAAGTTCGTGATATACAAGTCGAGGATCTCCTCGGAAGATCGATAATCCGACAAGATTTTTCTGAAGCGAAACAGAAGATACGAGGAAAGTCTGTTATGATTATTGGCGCAGCCGGATCGATCGGATCGGAGTTGGTCCGTCAGATCGTGGCATTGCAGCCGAAGAAGCTTATTTGCGCAGATTACTGGGAGAATGGTCTTTTTCATTTGGAGCAGGATGTTAATAGAATAGTAGAGGCTGTCAAAGAGATAAGCCCAATTCCGGTATATTATAATCTGTTAAACATACAAGCAAAGGAGCAAGTTTTCTATGCTTTCGAACACCATAGGCCAGATGTGGTGATAAATGCAGCAGCCTTCAAGCATGTGCCATTGATGGAAGCAAATCCAAGAGAAGCTATTCTGAATAATATTGATGGTACAATGAATATTTTTGAAGCTGCTATCAGATATCCTCCTCAAAGTTTTATATTGATATCGTCTGACAAGGCTGTTAATCCTGCAAATGTCATGGGGGCTACCAAGAGAGTGACAGAGAAACTAATGCATTATTACTCTTCTTTGGAGACAGAGACGAGCTTTCTTGCGGTACGATTCGGCAATGTATTGAACAGTAACGGAAGCGTTATACCTCTCTTTAAGCAACAGATAAAGCGAGGGCGAGTAACGGTAACACATAAGGATATTGTTAGATATTTTATGACAGTTGAAGAAGCGGCTCAGCTTGTCATTCAATGCTGGGTTATGGGTGACAGTGATCAGATATTCATTTTGGATATGGGAGAGCCAATCCGGATATATGATCTTGCAGATTGGATGATAAGGCTTGCCGGAAAAGAGCCCGGAAAGGAGGTTGTTATCGAAATAATTGGCCTTCGACCTGGTGAAAAACTGTATGAGGAGCCATTGACAGAAGTGGAGCGAGTGAATGCTACGTGTAATGATAAAATATTCATTCTGAACCGTGATGAGGATTTTGATGAAAAGAGATTCATGTATAATATACGCCACCTTGTTGCTGTAGCACGTAATCCTCATGTGCAGTCAAGTACAATTCGTGACCTGTTGCGACAGGTCGTTCCTAGTTATAAGGTGGAAAATGATGGATAAAGAATATCTTAAGCTCTACGAGGGTATGCTTCGCATACGGCTTTTTGAAGAGCGAATAGCCCAGGAAGTAGAGAATGGTGTTATTGGCACCCCCTGCCATCTATACATAGGAGAAGAAGCGGCAGCAGTTGGCGTCTGTGCTGAATTGCAGGATTCTGATTATGTCTTCAGTAATTATCGCGGTCATGGTCATTATCTTGCAAGAGGATGTCCGGCCAATGAGATGATTGCGGAAATCTTAGGACGTGCCACAGGATGTTCTAGAGGAAGAGGGGGATCGATGCATTTGGTCTGCTCTAAGAAAAATTTTATGGGAAGTTCTGCTATCGTGGCAGGTAATATATCATTAGCAGTTGGAGCTGGCTTTAGGGCAAAGATGGATAAAGACGCAGCCGTATCAATTGTTTTTTTTGGAGATGGTGCTACAGAAGAAGGAGTTTTTTTCGAGGCTGTGAATTTTGCAGCATTAAAGAGGCTGCCAGTCATTTTCATCTGCGAAAACAACTATGCTGCCGCCCATATGAGGTTGAAAGATAGACAGCCTCTGGATACAATGTCAGAAAAAGTGCAAGCTTTCATGCCTGCTTATACCGTTGATGGGAATAATGTGCTCGAGGTAAGACAGGCAGCAAGTGTAGCTGTAGAGAACGCACGAAATGGAGCTGGCCCTTCCTTCATTGAATGCAAGACCTTTCGTTGGAGAGGGCATGTAGGGCCAAATCTTGATATTGATAAAGGGTTGCGAACGCAGGAAGAAATTGATCTTTGGATGAGGAAATGCCCCATAAAAAGGCTCGCTGCTCAGATAGATGATCAGAAAGCATTAAGCACCATCAGGGAAAAGATACAAGCGGAAGTTGTTTCGGCTTTCCAATTTGCCATAGAGAGTCCTTTCCCGAATCCAGATAGTTTGGAGGAGGATGTCTATGGATGACAAGGACAGATCACTTCCATATGGTAAAGCCATAAGAGAGGCATTATATCAGTTATTGAAGTCTGATGACAAAGTGTTTATGATAGGTGTAGGTGTTCAGAGTCCATGGTATATGGGATCCAGCATGACAGATTTGGATAAGGAATTTGGTGCTGATAGGGTTATCGACATTCCAATATCGGAGAATCTAATAACTGGCTTGGGGGTAGGTGCAGCTATGGCAGGTATGCGACCAGTGGTCATGCATCCCAGGATGGACTTTATGTACTATGCCTTCGATCCAATCATGAATCATGCTGCTGTTTCTCGATATATGTTTGGAGGGCAGACGAAAGTACCGTTGACGATACGAGCTGTAATAAATCGCGGCGGGGAGCAGGCGGCGCAGCATTCACAGGCGATCCAGGCCATGTTTGCACACGTTCCGGGTATAAAAGTGGTTATGCCTGCAACCTCTTATGATGCTAAGGGTTTGCTCATTAGTGCTGTGCACGATGAGAATCCAGTTCTCTATATTGATGATAGGTGGTTATATGGTGAAACAGGATCTGTTCCTGAAAAAATGTATGAGGTTCCTATAGGGAAGGCGAACATTAGACGTAGAGGTGATAAACTTACAATAGTATCCTATTCACATGCTACACAACTGGTAGCAGAAGTTCTTGATGGGATGGAAGAAAGTATAGAATTTATCGATCTGCGAACAATCAAACCGTTTGACCGTGAAGCCATTATTGCGTCAGTGCGTAAGACAAAAAAATTGCTTATTATCGAAGAGGCATGGTTATCCTTTGGAGTAGGAGCAGAGATATTAGCCAGTGTTGCAGAAGAAGTTCAGCTTGATGGGTGCAGGCGATTAGGGTTGCCGGATTGTCCTGCGCCAGCTAGTAGCGTGCTGGAGGAATCATATTATCTTAATGCCGAGAAAATTAAAAATGCAATTGATGAGTTGATGGAGGAGTAAAAATGAAATACAAGGTACCTTTTGTAAATTATCCATTACAATATATGAAGATAAAACCAGAAATTGACTTTGCATTCCAAAAGATTCTCACTTCAGGTGATCTGCTTTTTAGAGATGATCTGCAGAAATTAGAGAGGGATATCGCACAGTATTGTGGAGTCAAGTATGGCATCAGCTGTGATAGTTGTACAGGCGGTTTGTTTCTTTCGCTACACGCCCTTGGCGTAGGACAAGGTGATGAAGTAATCACTGTCTCACATACTTATGTAGCTTCTATTGATGTCATTAAACATGTGGGGGCGACACCTATTCTTGTAGATGTGGGCGAAGATCATAATATGGATATTGCCGAGTTGGAAAAAGCAATAACCGAAAGAACCAAAGCCATCATTCCTGTGCATCTTAATGGTAGGATGTGTGAGATGGATAAAATCATGGAAATAGCAAAGAAGCATGATTTGTTCGTTATAGAGGATGCAGCGCAAGCATTAGGAGCATCATATGATAATAAAAGGTCAGGTTCATGGGGCAACACCGGTTGTTTCAGTTTTTATCCTGCTAAGATGCTTGGTAGTTATGGTGATGGTGGTATGATAGTTACCGATGATGAAGAGCTTGCAAAAAAAATGTATTTGACAAGAGATCATGGGGAGCTTCCTGGCTATCTGCAGCATTTTGGAGATGGAACACACAAAAAAGTATATGGATATGGTTTCAATAGTCTACTTGATAACATGCAGGCAGCTTTTCTCAATATTAAATTTGAGCATTTTGATGATTGGGTCCAGCGCCGAAGAGAAATAGCAACACTATACGAAAAGGGATTAGCTGATGTGAATGAAATCTCAACTATGCCTGCACCATCTGATGATGCATTTTTTGATGTGTACCAGAACTATGTCATCATGACTCAGCGACGCGATGAATTGGCAGAGTATCTGGATAAGAATGGTGTGGAAACCATAATATCCTGGAAAACTCCGAATCACAAGCAGAAGGCCTTGGGTTTGGATCATTTCCAATTGCCTCAGACCGAGATAATAAGCAAGCAAGTCATATCTCTGCCTATGTATCCTGAGCTGACAGATGAGCAAGTTGATATAGTCATAGAGAAGATAAAAGGATTCTTCAGACAATAGCCGATGAAAACCGCTTTGCTAAAACTTTTACGCAAGAATGCATTTTTGCATTCATACCTTCTGAAACTGCGACACATATGGAGAAGGTTCACATTCAGCCTCTTCGGCACAAGGATTCATGAGCTTGAATGGAGAAGGCGGTACCGGAACAAGAGTATTTCGATGGAGCAGGATGTCGGTGAGAATAGCTACCACAAAAGATTGCTCTTCGATAGTCTCAGAGAGCTACAGTTTGACAGTGTTTTTGAGGTCGGGTGTGGAT
>CAZMDB010000022.1:0-16344 GCA_964565095.1 uncultured Methanosarcinales archaeon
CCGATCCATTACGCTGGGCACTACAGCCCATTGCATGTCAGGGGTTCGTAATAAACTATTTATGGAGAGAAGGCGAGAAAATTTTGATATGCTGGCGTTTTCTTCTTTACTAATATAGTGTATTCAATGTTAGTGGGACATGAGGAAAGTGATAACATGTCGGATTGCCTAATTTTGGTATTGGATGCTCTGCGCAGTCCATAGGGAAAACCCATCTATTTATAGGATCTACCAATAATTGTTCTACATTCAAAAAACTGTGTTTTTCACCTTTGATTGGATTACTTGAAACAAGCATTCTTGATTGAAGATCTTTCTGTAAACAATAAGCATAACCAACACCAACCAAATGTCGACAAACTGCACCATATTTATTGATGACTTCTCCTAATGATGTTTCTTGTTCATCATAGTCTGCTATTGATTCTTGATTTCTTTGAGGTAATGTCTGCAACCATGTAATCATTCTTTGAAAGTCATCTGGCGCTTTTATTTCTCCTACTTCCAAGCACATTTTTGTGAACATATTCTCTAAGACTTGGTCATTCGGATCGTAGGTGAACTCTACTGCAGCTCCACTTTTCACAACAATTTTCTTAGGCGGTTGCAAATACACAGGATGAACCCTATAAGCTTCTTGCCTGTTCCCATCATCAAATTGATAGGTAACTTCATCGCCTACAGTAAAAATTGGTATTGATGCTTCACCTATGCTGTAATTTGTCTTATTCTGAAATAAATGATGCATAATTTTGATTTTAGCAGATCGAGAACCAGGCCATATATTTTGTACAATTCCAATGATATCAGAAGAACCGCCACAATTCCATGAAATGGTTTTCCCAACCAGGCACCTTAAAGAAGAAACTGGTGTAATCTGATCAACAATTCTTCTATACCACTCAGGATAATCTATCATTGCTTCTCAACAAAATCAATTACCCCTTTTGTACTTGGTGTTACATTTTTTGCACGATCTTGTATCTCACAAGCCATTTTCATGGATTTTCCAAAAGCCTTGAAAATTGCCTCAAGTTTATGATGATCGTTTCTTCCATAGGGAACATAAATTGCGATGTTACAATTGCATCCCATAGAGAATCCCGCAAAAAAGTCCTCTACAAGATCAGTATCAAGATCTCCGCACATTCTTCTTTGAAATTTTGCCTTAAACACACAATGAGGCCTACCAGAAATATCAACTGCAACAATTCCCAATGATTCATCCATAGGAAACGCAAAAGAGCCCGCCCGGTTTATTCCCTTCATATCATGTAATGCCTTTTTGAATGTTTTTCCCAATACAATACCCAGATCTTCTATAGTATGATGCTGATCAATCTCTAAATCTCCCTTCGCATGTATTTCTATATTGAACAAACCATGCTTTGTAAATCCAGCAAGCATATGATTAAGAAACTGTATAGGAGTCTGCATCTGTGCTTCTCCTTTTCCCTCAATTAAGAGATTTATTGTAATCTCTGTCTCTTCTGACGTACGTTCTTCTCTTCCTTTTCTCATGTATATCAAATAACCTTGAATATATATAAAGTTATTTCTAACCGTTACAAATTTCCTATCTTCTATCTAAACAAGCAGAAAATTCTTGAAGAAGTGCTTTTGAAACGTACGTAATGCGGCACACTGTTCAATCATCTATGAAGATCGTATGTCATGTGGCCTCTGTGATAAGTCTTCCAGAAGAGTTCAGTAATGAAGCAAGAGCATGGACATAATAACCGCCATCCTCTATTCTTGCTTTCTCAAACGCACCGGAAGGAAAGGGCTGTGCGCTTGTGACGGCATATTGCTCAAGATCATGATTGCCAGCAACAAGAAATGATGCGTATCTCCTATGCTGTCAAGAAACGTCTGGATAAGGATGACGTGATCCTCCATTGCAATATGCATATCTGCGGCGATGCAAACATACATGAAGTAAGTGAATAGCAAATAGTTCATGAGGCAACTCCATTAGTTTGTCCCCACATAATAGTAAATTATTTAAACCTAATACTCCGTAAAATTAGGTATGCGAGTGTATAAGGTGTTGGCAGCCGCAGTGTTGACAGCAGCGGGATGTTGTACAGAGAGAGGTATCCCTTCCTCAGAAGCGAATATATTGGCAGACGAAGTCACTCACAAACCTCTGGTCATTGGATACGAAGGACTGCAGCCGTTCTCAGGATACCGGGTCAAAAACCTTACAGAAGCTCTTTCCATAGAACTAGGATTTGCAGACTCAGCAACCACCGGAAATCGTGGGTGCCACATGCCGTATATAGAGAAGGCTTCCCAAAGCGGTCAACCGATTCATATCATTGGCTATAGTCTTGGAGCTGCGGAGGCCAGAGCCCTTGCACAAGATTGTGAAAAGAAAAGTATTGTCATTGACGATCTCATTCTTCTCGATGATACCACAGCAGGTGAGATAAGTGCAAATGTCCAAAATGTGCATGTCTTCCGAGGCACGGTCCCCTATGCGTTCCGGGGTCCTGCGTATACTCAAGATAATCTTGCAAACTCAGAAACTGTTTTGCACAACTACACAGTAGATGGTGCTTCGCACATGAGCCTGCCAGAGCAGGCACTCCCAGAGATAGCACGGATACTGAGAACTCGCCAGAAATTGGAAAATGTTGTAGCGCGGAACCAATAATATCCATGATTAATCAGAATATTTATTAATTGGAATCAATACTTTCCTTCTATGCGTTTGATTCAACAGAAAGAGGCTATAGAAGAGATTCGTGCGCTCAAAAAAGAACTCAAAGCTGAGCGCGCCATCCTTTTTGGCAGTGTAGCTCGAGGGCAGCAGCACGAGTATTCAGATATCGATGTTATCTTCATAGTTGATACTCAGGAACGATTTGTACGACGTATCGGCACTGTCCTGAATATGTATTCAGGGCATCTTCCAATAGAACCTATCGTATATACACCTGAGGAATTTGCATCTATGAGGCGGAAAATCGGGATGCGGGAAATGTTGCGAGGAGCCGTAGAAATATGAAAAATGAAGAAGAATCCAGATGCATTGCCATCAGGTGTGCCAGCGGATTTTTTCACACAAGAAGATGCTCAGGAAGCAATGAACGCATTGCAGCAGATTGCTGATAAGGTTGAAGACAATCTTAAGAATCAGTCATGATTCTCATTCTTGATTCACATTTTTGGTGTAATGAGGCTAGGGAGAGCTCTCGTCAATTAACTATACGTAAATTTATAAACAGAAAGCCGCAGGAATTGTCGTATGGGGCGAGCATGGGGGGCAATCCTGCTCATTATCATACTGTCAAGTCTTTCTGCCTCTGCGCTTACTCTTCTTCCAGACACTAACAACATCGCCCGGGTGTTCGATTTTGATGCAGACGGCAAGAACGAGCTTCTCACCTTCTCTGACCGCATCGACACACGTGACTCACCCATGCGTTACTATGACTACCAAAGAGTGCGTTTTACCGGGATTGATGAAGAAGGGAGTCGCTGGAGTATCGGCCACAAAACATTCTATGCCTTCCATAACCTCACCAGCACATTGCATCAGCGCTGCGCCCTCAGCTACTGGGACTACAACAATGACAGTATGGTCGATGTCTATGCCAACTGCTTCAACAGCACCAACAATCTATCAACGTATCTCTGGAATTTCAACCGCACCGCACGCAACTTCTCTTCTTCCCCAGAATTTCCCGCCACCCCCGACGTCGTGCCGGATCTGGGAGATACCGCATACGGTGATGTGATCTTCCGCGATCTCAACAATGACGGCTATGGAGATATCATCAGCTGTTTTCTCGGAGACAACAACCTCTCGCTCTTCTTGTACAACAGCACAAACAATAATTTCAGCGTCTATGATTCAGGAATCAGCACCGACATCTTCAAGACCAGCGGAACCATAGACAGCTGCTATCTGCTTCCCCTTGATTTTGATGGGGACGGCGACCTCGACATCATCACCTATCGCTATGACAGCAACCGCTTCGAGCTCTACAATAATACATTCTGCAATCGTAGCGACTGCAATGGTTTCGGCTTCACCAATATCACCTCCACCGATTTCTGGAACACAAGCATATTCGAGGATGCCAAGATAAAGCAACTCAAAGCATTCGATGACAATCAGGACGGATTCTCGGACCTGTTCTATGTGATCGATGACACGACCGCGGCAGGCTCGTCCCGCAATATCACTTTCGGCAAACTCTTCAATCGTCATCGCACCCTCTCACACGAACCGACTATAGAACCGCCGACTATAGAGAACATTGTCTACCATCTCAATAACCCATCGCAGGTCAATATGTCGTGGGTCAATTACTCGAACACTTCAGATTATTTCACTTTCAATATCTCCCAAGGTCTCCTTTCCACAGGCAGCCGTGATGAACACACGCATCTCACCTACAATCTCAATATCACAGATTCAGAAAACAACACCATCATCAGCGGCACGCTTCCGACCGACAACTATGATTATAATGCGCAATTAGGCAATCTGCTGACCCGTCGTAATCTTGAGATGGAACTTCCCACCCAGTACATGCAGATAAGGGTGCAAGCCATCGCTCCAGGAATGCTCAGAAGCAGCTGGTCATCCCCCTACATCTACACCACCAACATCAGCGGCCAAGCAATCGAGCTGTGTGACGGACTGGACAATGATGGAGATGGGGTTGCTGACGAAGCATTCAATTTCACGTGGCCGGATGGCTTTGTCTCAGAAGTGAATTTCGATAATGATAATGATGGGCATAGCCCGAAATTCCAGGGGTACATCCATCGTAACGGCACGCATAATATGACCGTCATCTTCAACTGTACATTGCGCAGGGAAAGAAAGTATGGGGACTTTTCTCCCTGGTATGATCATTACGCCAATGGTTCCAGCGCAGATTTTGATCCTTCCATAATGTGTAGAGACCTTACTTTGAAAGATTGCAATCCAGAGTATACGTCTCCTGGTGGAGGAAATTCAGGATCCTCTCCATCCAATGGAGTTATTCCTTCTACTGCTGAAGATGATAACTCAGATCAATTCCCCAAAGACGCCAAGAGCTTCATTGATGCCGATGACACCTCAGCATCCAACACTGAAAAAGAAGTAGAAAATCCCATCCCGCAAAAAGAATCGCCTGCCCCTTCATTCACTCCTGAACAGAAACTGATAAACTTCACCACTCATAACGCACTTCGCCACACCCGTTCCATCACCTATGCAGGTGGACAGACCCGTGTCACCGAGACTATCCGCAATGTTGATTTTGCTCCTCAGCAGGATATCAATGTCACTGTCACCATACCAAAGCATATCGAAGAGAGTGCGTACGATATCATCCGGATAGACAACTTCACTATCATTGATCCGGATCCCATCATCCAGTTCCATAAGGACAGTCTGGCCTACCTGAGGACTGCAAGCTTCTCTTACATCATTGATGACCATATCGAGGACTTTGAAGCTTCAGTAGAAATATCTGCACGCAACGCAAGCTCGTACGCACAGATGAGCAAGGCAGATCAGGTACAGGATCAGTTCTCCAGAACCGAAGAGCTGCTCAATATCACCAAGACCTACAAGGTAGAAGACAACGCCACCACCTACCGACTCAACTTCGATTTCAAGGATAACGAGACTATTCTGTATAATGTCAGTATCTTTGAAGAGATTCCTAAGTGTCTGCTTGAGATCATCAACGAAGAGATAGCTGAATCGGACAGGGATTTCGAGATCGTCAATGAGGATCCGGTCATCGTCTGGCATTTTGACCAACTCCTCAAAGGTGAGGAGATCCAGTTGCGTATCAGCGCGGTCTCAGATCAAGATTGTCTTAATCTTGGTGACACCTTGGCACTTGCCCGCGAGATTATTGCCGTCAAAAAATCCGAAGGGAATCTGGTCATATGGCCACCATTGGCAATGATTGCCGGACTCCTCATCCTTTTGATCTTCATGGCTAATTTCACTCGTGAAAAATATCATATAAGTCTGGAAGTCCAGCGTATCATCCGTAAAGCAAAGCGCCTCCTGCGCCAGAAACACTCATTGGAGTATATACATGATCATCTGATCCATGATCATGATCCACAGGATGTACACCATGCCATACAGGCCATCCGGCATCCCGTAAGGCAATTCTTCATCAGGACAGCGATAGGATTAGAAACATTCATTCTCATTTCACTCATCATCCTCAATGTCCTCGACTTCTTCAAGATTCTTCCAGGAGACATCGATTTTATCAAAAAGATCATCAGTTGGATACTTCTGGCACTCGTGTTCTATCACGTGGGCATCAGCAAGGTCCTTTTCGGTCGCGACAGGCAATGGATCGATATTACGTTACTCATATCCTATTTCCTGCTCACCATGAAAAACTTCGTGGGATTTGCCCGGCAGACCTTCATAGAGACTGAATTTGTGCACGATCTCTATATCTTCATCATTAATCACAATGTGCAGTTCGAGACCATCACATTCCTTCTTGGACTCGCAGGATTGTTGTCTGTCGCCAGTTTCATGACAGTCAAGAAGCACATCCATAAAGAAAGTCTTATGGGAGCATTGTTCATACATCACAGTGAATCACATCATACGCATTTCCAGCGTTTCTGGCAGATCCTCTTTGTCCTTGTCGTCTTTTTCGTACTTGTCTTCAACCTTATGTTCGAGTGGCTGGCAATTGCGGTGGATGCACCTATTCTGGTCGTCGTAATCATCATCACTCTCATCCTCATCATCTCACGCAAACTGCACAAGCACTATCACGAGACACCCGGTCATCTTATCGAAACGATTACTGAGGCACCTGATCATTTCTACGAGAAGATGATCGACATGTTCCATCATCCCAAGTTCCTCCCATTAGGTATTGCTGGTATGTTCGTACTCCACATCCTCACAGAGATAGGCATCTATGTCATTCCTTACATGCTCGGTATCATTGACCCGGTCTATGTCAATATCCTTGATGCACGGCACACACCACTCTTCTCTATCACTGGACAGGGCAGTCTTTTCGGGCAGAGCGCGCAGGGATTCTCTTCCTGGGTGGTGGCCCAGTTTGCCACAGGATACGCATTGAACCTGATTGCGCTTGCCGCAGCGCTCCTCATCCCCATCTGGCTATGGAGCTACATGTACCGTCACAAGCATAAGCCGCTGTTCGGGTATTCGGTATTCCATGCCTTCATCCACCACGACAGCAGATTCACCGAAATCACAGCACGGATATTGGTGGTGGCTCTGCCTGCAGCGGGTATCATAGCGCTTGCAAGGCCCGCATTCCTGTTCCGTGCCATCAGAAATGGGCTGTTGGCAGGAGTCGACATAATGACAAGAACAATAGGCATAGAGGGTCTTCTTGTGCTTGTCGCTGCATCATGTATTACCTGTATTGCCATCCTTCTGATGGAGAAGAAGCATCTGTTCTTCCTTACCTGCGGAATCCTGCTGGTCTCTGCAGTCAGCATCGTCCTGTACGACTATCTCTATCTGACAAGCATGATTCTCTACATCATGTCGCTGGCGCGACTGCTTGTCGACTGGTCTGGCCTCTGGATCGTCGTGCGTAACATCACCGTCATTTTTACCTTAGCGGTAAGTGGTATCAGCATAGGTGCTCTGTATGTCGTGGCCGCGGGTCTTGTGGGGTTCTTGTATCTTCCGACACGTATCAAGAAGCGCCTGCATCATCTTCTTCCCAAGCATATCGCAGAAGCCCAGCATCATCATCATATCCATTTCCACCATCTCCATGATCATCATTTCCACGGGCATAAAGTGGTCACAGTCAAGGAACACATCCGCCAACAACTGGAGTATGGACACGAGCTCTTTGTCATTGTGGAACACCTTCATGAGCACGGTTGGCCATGGGAAGTCATCGAGCAGGCAGTGGTTGAGTTGGATGGTACCAAAAGATTCGATCAGGAGCTTGCCCATGTCAGGCACAGCCATCACAAGAAGCAGAAGATCAGGGAGTTGGGGCAGTGGATGCAGAAACATTATGGGCAGAAGAAGCATCTGGAAGCTATCATCCGTGCAGCACTCAAAGCCGGTTGGACTGAAGATGATGTCGGTATTGCCCTGACCCATGTGCGTCTGAGAAAGAAGGACAGGCACATCAAGGATTTTCTGGAGAATATCCCGCAGGACTAGTTTTAAATATGAGAATACCAACATAATATCTATGGAAGTGCGCGATGCAGAAGCAAGGGATATGGTGCAGGTAGAGGCGATCTACAAGCGGCATTCACAAAGCACAACGTGTTGCAGGGAGCGGATGCTAGCAAGTATCTCAATGAAACTCTTGCGACATGCACCGGGGAGCAGGGACGTTTTCTTGTTGCCCAAGATGAGGATGAAGTTGTAGCTGCAATGGTCCTTCGGCGCAGACAGATAACTCCGGATGGCAGGCACAGTGTGTGGCGGTACAACCACGTTGCGGTGCGCACGGACCAGCAAGGCAAAGGTATAGCCACAAAGCTGCTCCAGGAAGCCGAACGGTCTGTCAAGCGGATCATCGGCAACGGTTGCACGGCCAAGATAGAGCTGGGAATAGCTGAGGATGAGACGGAAACGGGATCCCTGTATGAGCAAGTGGGTTTCGGCAAAGAAGGTATCCTAAAATGGCATTATCGACCCGATGAGAACGTTATTCTGATGGGAAAGATTGTGGACTTGCGGTAATCTTTTTATAGCATCATTGTCGGTTTTCTCCTATGTATGTATTCCGGCAGGTAGTGGCATTGTTTTGTCCAGTTCTATGTATCCTCATATTTGCATCTGCGGCATATGGATGGCAGTCAGTGGATCTGTACACCGCTCCGTTCAACAGTGCGGTAGAGAATGGTGACCCTGAAGCCTTTGAACTGGTAGCCGATGAAGGTGCGTTCGGTGAGTACGGGCATATTATCGTGGAATATATGCGCGACAATGCTGCCGCAGATGACATCCACTGGGATGTACTGGCGGGGTATCATCGTCACCTCTATGAGTCGCATCCTCAGGCATACCAACAGATACCCATTGCACGTATGGGGAGGAACTACTATCATCAGGCTGTTGTTGATAATCAGTGGTGGAGCAATCTACCAGGGAATTATCGCTGGAATTCCGTCGAGCAACTCTTTAATGATCCTGATCGCTTCATTGAGACACTGAGTCTTATGATCGATTATTATATCAAAGGGATAGTGCCTCAGCGGCCCCTGCGGCTCACTTCCCGGCACAAGGATACCATCAAGGATATCTTTTCACAGTTCGGGACAGACATGCAGAATATCAGTCTGCAGCCGGACAGTTTCGTGATCCTCAATGGCAGCAAGATGCAGTTTGCTGACGGCAGCACTCTGCGGTTGAATGGATCCGTAGGCGCTGCACGGCATGAGCTGCACGAAGGTCAGGGGGGCATACGTATCGACGATATGTATATTGAAGCTGGCGATGTGCGGAGATTCGGATCACAGACCGGCATCGCTCGCGCGGACCGGACCAGTTTCATGTTCAAGGGTCAGAAATTTCTGGCAGAGAACCTCACGGAACTTTTATTGGACAAGAATACAGTGAGGCTTGCATCTGCAGAGGTTGCCCAGTTCTCTTCTATCCGTCTCAAGGAGGCAAACGGCATGCACTTTACCTCTTCAGGAGGCAGCACCACCATCCGCACAGGTCCCACCACAGGCATGGAGTATGTGCAGCCATTATTCGGTGAACGCTTCCATTTCCCCCCGATAGCTGGAGCCAATCTGACCCTAGACAGTTCCGGTCGTCTGGAGGAGATACAGGTTCTTCCGCAGGGAGTGCAGACATACGTTTTCCCCGCAGCCTTTTCGTGTTCCAAAGAGGATGGCGGGAGGTCCTTTCACAATGAAGTGGCAGTGCATGGCAATGATGGGTTCTCTATCAGATACCAGGATGGGAGTATGGATTTTAGCACCTCAGGCAAATCAGTCCTTTCCATGGGAAGCATCAACGTCACTTCCGCAGGGGAGGGCGACAACCGGCTCCGGATACTTGATGACCAGGACTGTTATGGCATGGAGATTGCCAACCAGAACCTCTCTCTGGGACCGCATCTGATATCAGCTGAGAACAATGCTTCGCTCAATTTCTCTCAGGAGAGATTGGACTGCGTACGTATAGAGGCTACGGGGAGATACACGAACAAGGATCACCGATTAGCCGCATATGTACCCGTATCAGCAGGTCATTTCAGGGTATGTATGGACGATGGAAAACAAGCGCCTCCTGCGTGCATGGAACAATGCGGCGTGCTCAAGACCCGGGAGGGACGCTTCCTCTCATTGGGTATCGTTGAACTGGAAACGCCTCATGCATTGCTGGGAATCTACGATGATATATTCCGCGCGCGCACATCTGCGGTATCAGCCTCGTATCAAACGAGGCCAGGATTCCTGCAGGTAGATACCCCCAGCACCACAGGATTGACGTCGGAAGCATTTTCCCATCGCTTCGGTATACGTGAATATCGGGGATCTTTGCCGTTGACAACTATAAACATCATATCCACGAGCGCGCCGGGTACCATGGCCACCTACAAAAGTTCCCCCACATGGTCGGAAATCGCTGTAGAGGAAGAAATCCTGCGGTATTCGCACGAAACCACTGAGCTATCCATCTATACTCCCCACACAGATCGTGCACAGGAGCGTCTAGATGCAATCCGTCAGGATATGGAGGTGCAGTCATGAGATCAAAGAAAGGCTTTCTCAGCATGATACTTCTGATCGCCGTCCTGCTACTCATGGCTGTCGCCACACTGATACTGGTACGCAGCGTTGTGAGCGGATCCGCTTCGACTCCTACACCGTCATATGCAGGAAAGGTCAGGACATCTGTGCAGCGGTGCATGAAGATGGTAAGTGAAGATGCCCTGTTGCAGGTCGGGTGGCAGGGAGGATTGCATGGCCCTGATACTCAGATGGTCCAGACGCCTCTTGGCAAGGTATCGTATCTGCCATACGGAACCAACATATCAAAAAGGGGGCTTGCAGAATACCTTGCCAAGTACATAGATGAGCATCTTTTCGGATGTGTCAGAAATCTGAGCGAATACATGCCTGCCTCCCTCGAGCGCCCGCATACAGAAGTAGAGATAGGAAAAAACAGTATTTGGATGACCTCGAATCTGCCGATATCGATCACACATGACGGGACGGTGGAGCATTATGACAGGTTCCGTATCTCGTCCGAGGTGCCGGTGATGACCTTGTTGGATACCATGAGCAGTATCATCTCTTCTGAACGCCGGTTTAGTCTTGAGGATGTCAAGGGAGTCAGTACCGAGGTCTTCATGCTCGATGAGGGACGTCAGCTGGTGGTGTTAAGTGCTAAGAACAGCATGATCAGGAATCGACCCTATTATCTGATCTTTGCCACAGATTGGAGGGAGCCGTGATGCGTCGTATCCTGCTGCTGATAGCTTTTCTGTTGAGCACGTCACTTGTCCATGCAGAGTGCCTCGAGCCTCGTGACGGGATGCTGATAGCGTCAGATACCACCTTCTGTCAGGGGACCTTCGCGGTTCCCGAAGGAATAAAAGTGGCGGGCAAGGCAAGGATCATCTGCAATGCGACTACGCTGGTCGGTGCGGAAAATGGAAATGGCTTCTCGTTGCTGATTGGGTCGGAGGTCCACATATCAGGATGCAGTATCCAGAATTATCAGGTAGGTGTCTTCGCCTCAGGAAGCGGAGGACACCGCATACATGATCTGACCGTGGAGAATAATAGCGTAGGCATAGTCCTCATAGATGTGGATGACAGTCTGGTGCATGAGAATCAGCTGGGGCAGAATGATCTGTTTGGATTGACGTTAGATGAGGATTCGCGCAACAACACCATCTGGAACAATAGTTTCCGTGGTACCGGGATCCAGCCCGACTCATCTCTGAGCGCGAACGCTTTCTGCCGGCACAATATAATCAATGTCTACCATTCAGGAGCAGAAGGTCCTGGTTGCGTGGATAACCGCCCTGTTCCCCCTAGAGGGTATGAAGAGAACAGAACTGTTGATAGGAAGAATCCGACTCCGGTATTCCGTGTACCGCAGGATACTGCAAAGGCCCGTAGCATCGCAGAATACCTGGTGGAACGTAAGGTACTGCCGTCTGGGTTTGCTGACAGCTCTGCGGAGGAACTTGCCAGGATACAAGCACGCACACAGGATCAGATGACATTCAACAAGACGCTGGCGTATGTGCAGGCGGACAACCACAGCAAGGTGCGCATCCGCATCCAGGCAAAGATGACGCTCAAGGATCTCTACATATACGAGGAAGTCCCCAAATGCATTGCAGAGCATGTAGACATGATCAGTTTCTCCCGCAGGCCCACTCGTATCCTGGAGGAGGATCCATTATTCATGTGGCATTTCCCTGGTATAGGTGCCAATGAGACGATAGAGTTAGAGTATGCGGTCGATGGTGAGGTGACATATCCGCCGGATAGCATGGTCATTGCAGAGGGAGAGCATGTAGTGGTCACTGAGACAGGAAGCTACACGTGCCCTGCCGATCAGACACCCGGATCCCTGACAATAGCGGGCTCCTGCAAGAAGAGGAGGTCAGCTTTCTGGATATTTGCCCCACTTGTGCTTATCCCGATCTTCATCATGGTTTATATCGGGTTGCAACGTTCCATGCAGCAAGGAAGGATCTAGTGTATATGTATTCCGATGCGTTCTAACACGTCTCCAAATTTCAGACGTGCAAGAATGACTGCCATCCCGAAGAAGAAAGCTATCGCGCCAAAAACCCACCAACTATGGGCGCGGGAGACAGCAGCGACTTTGCGCGGATCCTTAAGCGCCTGGATGACCCCGGAAATATCCTTTGATCCCACCTGCAATTCGCTCCACGAGTGTCCGAACATAGCCAGAAAATGCGTGTCAGAATTGGCAAGCAAAGGCAGGTCATATCTGCCCGCCAGATCAGCAGCCGTTGCGCGATCGCTCAGCTCCATGCCTGGGAGAGTGCCATAATAGTTGTCATATTCGAGCGCATCGATACCTTTCTCTTTGATAAGCCGCTCTACAGTAGCAACAGGCAGAGCATAATCGGCCAGGAATGGGTGCGCCAGGCAGAATACGAGGTCGCGTGCGTGCCTTTTCTTGTAGGAGAGGATGTCTTTCCATGATTCCATCGCCACAAGCGGCGTGAGAACCTCTGTACTGGTGCCATAGACAAGTATATGGAAATCATGCTCATCATCAATCCCGATTTCCTGCTTGCTGATACTTTTCTCCAGACCCGGCAGGAGAGTGATGCCATAGTGTCGCGCACGCTGGGCCTGAAGGTCGTTATACCCGATAATATTATGATAGCTCAGGCAGATCACATTGATGCCCCTGCGACGCGCTTTGCAAAAGAGGCGCTCCGGTGACACGAACACATGCCCGTCTTCGGGATCATCTTTGGTGTGAACATGCAGGTCAGCAAGTAGCTTCATGAAGGAGAGAAAACACGATGTGGCTTTTAATTGTTTAGTTTTTTGGACGCTCTGTACGTTCTTTTTCCGGGCAATATATCGACAGTTACAAGATACTATGAATATAACGTTTCGAGATGCGATATCTTGCCTGTGTGCCCCTCCTGTTGCTGCTTTCTTCATGCGCCTATCAAGAGATGGAGGTGAGTGTGTGCTTTACTGGGCAGAAGAATTGCTCGAGATTCATAGATGGATTCCATCAGGCGCAATGCGCATTCTATGATCTGGATACACAGTTCTTCCAGAACCATGTAGCAGGGTCACAGGTGCTGTTGTTTGAGAAGAACTATCAGGGATTCGAAGATGTCCAGGATGTGGAGCCGGTCGATAGTCGTGGATTGATGCACCATAAGTTCTGCGTGCAGGGCCAAGAGGTATGGGTCGGCAGCATGAACCCGACAGAGAATGGTATGTACCGCAATGATAACAATGTTCTTGTGCTGCGCGATAGTCATCTGGCAGACTATTACCGATCAATACTAGTGCATCTCCATAATCGGAGCAAAGCGGTAGAAAAAGCAGGTCGATCATCATATGTGGAGGCAATGATGTGCCAGCAGACATGCAGGGACCGCATCATCTGGGAAATCCGTAATGCCCGATCATCAGTGCATTTCATGATCTTTACTTTTACCGATATGTCTACGGCGGTCGCTCTGCTTGATGCACACGCACGCGGGATATCGGTAGAAGGGGTTGTGGAGAAAAGGAGCGCGTCACACACCATTCGCGATCTGCTGGCGTATCAGGGACTTGATGTAGAGTATGATTCGAATCCTGCGGTGATGCATCATAAAGTGTTTATCATTGATAATCGGACAGTCATCACTGGGTCCTATAATCCGACCAAGAGTGCAGAAGAGAGAAACGATGAGAATATCATTGTACTCAAATCAGAACGGATCGCCAGAGAATATCTGGAGGAATACAGGCGGGTCTCCGGGAACTGATGAATTCTTTCAGTTTTTTGCCGCATAGGCAGCCAATACCTTATTTGCCAGCAGCCAATCTATATCTATACGCACTCCTTCCCTGTTGGCATGATACAGATCCACTGCATCCCAAGACATGTAGCGCCCGACAGGATCAGACAATACTCGCAACTCGAAAAGCCTGCTTGGATTAGGCACATGGCGGTCGAACAGATTGAGAAGATTCCATTGATAGGAACGTTGATTTGCAATCAGTGGCGAGTAGAGCTCGTCAGCCAGGAAGCGCTCTGATCGATTTCGCAGTCGCAGTCGTGCTTTCCAGACATGCTCATGCGACCCAGGACTGCCGTAGTCTCCATCAACTCCCAGATGCCTCATCAGGCCATACCACAGCTTCGGATCGCGGCAGAAACGCCGGTGCAGCATAATCTCTATCCCTGGCCAGATAGACCGCTGGTTGGGAACTACCGTACCCACAGCATCTGCCGGAGGTTGATATCCGTTTTTTTCGTAGAATCGACTATATTTTTCATAATCCCAGTCGTCGATGAAAGAGCCAAGGCCGAACCGATAGATGTCATGACCTCCCCCAGCGCCATTGACATATGTCAGCGTGCTATCGGAGACGAAGTACACTTCATGCAGCCGTCGCATTCTTAACAGATGGAGCTTTTCTTCCGGGCGAATTGTCGTCATTGCCAAAGAATACTATGTGTCGGGCTGGTATAAAATCTTTTCTTTGCCGCAGAATCAGTTCTTGATGAACTTAGCCACAAAGAATCCTTCTGTATCGTTGTCCTGAGGCCAGATGCGCAGGCATCTACTGATATCAGGATGGAATCTGCGACCCTCGAATTCTTGAAAGGGTTGGCTGCGTTCGATGTTCAGGTCAATGTTTTGCAGCTCCATATCAGGATGTTCCTCCAGGAATGACGACACCACGCCTTCATCTTCTTCCGGTTCAGTTGTACATGTGCTATAGACCACAGTGCCGCCGGGCTTGATGAGACGATAGGCATTGTTGAGCAGGCGTAGCTGCGTCTTTGCTAAGCGTCTGATCATGTTCGGGTTCCATATCTGCACAGTCTTCATCGATTTGCTGATCGTACCTACGCCTGAACATGGAGCATCCACCAGGATCCGATCGAATGCGAGTCCCCGGATACGGTTGCCATCCATCTTCGTACACACTACATTGGTCGAACCCAGTCGCTGGGTGTTGATAGCAAGAGGAGCCAGCCTGCTCCCGATGTATTCATTTGCCACAACAAGACCCGTATTGTTCATCTGCTGGATAATCTGGGTAGTCTTGCTGCCTGGAGCTGCACACATGTCAAGGATCAGTTCACCGGGTTGCGGGTCAAGGGCAAGCGGAGGTACCATGCTCGCAGGCTCTTGTATATAGATGTAACCTAGTGAATGCTCAAGCAGGTTCCCGACGTCGCGGCGATGTTCCTCGCCTACGCCGCGATGAAGGATCCAGAAGGCAAAGTCGCACCAGGGGACCGCTTCCAGTTCCCAGTCCTTCTCCAGACGTTTCTTTACTTGCTCAACGCTGGCTTTCAACGTATTGACACGGATAGCACGCTTCTGGTAGGAGGTAGAATACTTGTAGAATTCTGCGTATCCTTCTTCACCGAGCAGCTTTTTGTAGCGCTCTACAAATGCCGGTTTGAATTCCAGCACATGCTCCATCGGTTCCAGGACATGTTGGATGGCCATCATCACAGGCAACAAGTGGGTATTTAAAAGAGTTAGCTTTCCTGTTCAAGCACCGCTTTGATCCTGCGGATACCTGCAGCAGAGGATTGCTCTTTCTTGATCCTGAAGTGCCCGAGCTCCCCGGTACGCCTCACATGAGGGCCCATGCAGATCTCCTTCGAATAATCCCCTACAC
>CAZMDB010000023.1:0-15701 GCA_964565095.1 uncultured Methanosarcinales archaeon
CGAACGGGATGGTTTCGGCGTCATCCTCTAAAAAGAAATCGAAGGGATTGAAGAAAAGATTATTGCCAAGGAAGAGCAGATCCGGTCGATAGAAAAAAAGAGCAATATGATCTCCCTGGAAAGTGCGCGGCTCAAGGCCGAACTTGCTGCCCTTGAAGAAGAGATGAAGGAATTCGAGGGCGTCGACCCTGTTGAAGAGACTGATATCACACAGATCAAGAGGACCATCACATCGGCCGAAAACCGGCTCTCCTCCATTGGCGCCGTGAATATGAAAGCCTTGGAAGTGTATGAGAATCTCAATGCAGAATATGAGAAGCTGATTGCCAAGAGAGATAAGCTGGTCGAAGAGAAAGATACCATATTCGAGATGATGAATGAGATAGAGACACGCAAGAGGGAACTGTTCCTCAAGATGTTCGAGATCATCAATAACAACTTCCAGAACATCTTCACTACCCTCTCCGAGAAAGGAGAAGCTTTCCTTGAACTTGAGGAACCCGAAAATCCTTTCGAAGGAGGAGTGCGCATAAAGGTACGACTCAGCGGATCCAAGTTCATGGATGTCCGTTCATTGTCCGGCGGGGAGAAAACCATGACAGCACTTGCGTTCATCTTTGCTATCCAGGAGAATGATCCGGCAAGCTTCTACATCATGGACGAGGTGGACGCAGCCCTGGACAAGCGCAATTCAGAACGGCTTGCTGAACTGGTCAAGAACTACTGCGACCGGGCCCAGTACATCGTAATCAGCCATAATGACGGAGTCATCTCATCGGCAAACAATCTTTATGGCGTCTCGATGAATGAGCACGGCATCTCAAAAGTGGTCAGCCTGAAGATCTGATTCCAGCGGCCGATTTGGGCATAGAGACCGAGAAACCCAGTTTCTGCAGATAGTCGATCAGCGCCTTCTCCGGCATCCGTGCATGCCTATCCTGCGGCCTCATATTTAGAAACCATTGCGCTCCATACTTTTGGAGGGCTTTTCTGAGACGCCTGAAGTACTTGGGCTTGGACATCCTGCGGATACGCAGCAGGGCGCTGTAGATGGCTTTGAGACGATCCGGAGAAAAGATACACAGAATACCGGGATTATCAGCTTGTGAGAGCAATGCTGATACCTCTACCTTTGTCCAGGTTTCGGGGATGTGCGCATGATGCTGCCTTGCAATATAATCATCCTTTGCACAATCCAGATCATCCACTTTGTAGAATGCGATAGTATTCTTGAGCATGTCAGAGACAAGCATGAGATTCAGCATGGCTCCTGCCACATAATATGTGGCACCTTTTTTGATCTGAGCCTTCATCTGCGGAAATAGTGCCTCATTATAGCATGCAATATAGAGCGCACCATGGAAACGCTGCAGATACTTGAGCGGATCCGGGGCGATAACAGGGAAAGAGAATCCTCCGATATCACGATAGGTATGTCCTGCAAAAAACTCTGTGATACGGGATATCCCCTCAGCCTTAAGAAGATTCAGCATCATATTTACATCATGCGCCACTCCCGGCAGGCCCTGACCATCAATATCATTCTGGTACAGATGCGAGTCTTTTTTGAGCAATTCATCAAACCCATGCACTAATTCATGGACTATGGTCTTATATCCATACAGTTGCTTCGGAATCGGTGTCAATGCGCCATTTCCCATCATGTAATGAAAGAGATAGATATTGAGAGAAAGCGATATGAACAGCATAGACGCAGTAGACCGCGCCTCATAGTATCCCATTGTATGCACTCCGGGATTCTTCGACATACGAGACGCAGGTAGTATAGAGAGCTTCAGGGTCACATCCTGCTGAGGAAGAACCAGAGGCACACGCCTGAAAACTTCCTTCAAGGTGGCCCGCACTTTTGCTGCAATGTCTTCGAGAATACGTTCGAATGGCATCCTCCTGCACTCATCCGCCCACTGAGCATCCCATGCACCACCGGAGGCTGATTTTTCCTCTATATACTTGTGGACAACTTCCTGTATGCTCACTCCGTTATACTTATCGTGCGGGTTTGCCTCCACGCGCAGATCCAACCTTACCGTGTGCTGGTGCGTCCTTATGCGCGATTTCTGCGTGACCACGAAGGTCTTATCAGGATACGAGACCGTATCGAATACCTGGCGCTGCTGGACCATATGCCGGCATACATCACGCAGATTCTCAAGATAGGGGATCACCTGACGACGACCTGTCTCATACACGCTGTTGGTATCAGGCACTTTCTTGCGGACCATATCTGCGGTCTTCATGCTCAGAGCAGCAACCTTGAGCATATCATTGACATCTGCTGCAAGCGATCGCCACAGCGGCAGGGACATCGAGGCACTTCTGTACTCACGTCGATTATGCTTCCACTGCTGCAGGTCCTGGGGTATATGCCGCACAGATGCAAAGGAACTGTCCTGCCATACCTCTGCCTTGGTCATCACCGCATACACTGAAGAAAACCACCTGAAGATGTCATCGGCGGCATGTTCGACAAATTCACTGCAGTACTGCTGCGCCTGCGTCATGTACATTTCCCTGCAGACACTCATATAAAAGCATAGTGACGCTACATCTCCATGAGGATATTGCGTATTGCAGCAATGGTATCAGACCATGAGAAATTGCGTCTGACCGTGATTCTGGCCTGTTTTGCCATCTCACGCGCCAGTATATCATGCTTGAGCAGCCACTCGAGCTTGAGAGAAAGCACCAGACTATTGCCTTTGGGGAAAAGGATACCATTCTTTTTCTCATGGATGTAATGCTTCACCGATCCGACAGGCGTGCAGACCGGTACGATCTCGCAACTCATGGCTTCCAGAGTTGTCAGCGATGTTGTCTCAAGAAGTGACGGGAGCACGTATATGTCCATAGCCTGGTAATAGGGGATCACATTGTTCTGCGGACCCACCCATATGACGCCTGGCCGGCGTTTCAGATGCTCCTCGAATTCAAGCACACCGCCGCCCACTATCAGCAGACGGATGTCATCATGCTCTTTCTGCAGCCGTATGAAGCTGCGGTAGAGCGTGAGCAGATCCTTTTCACGCGCAAGACGTCCCACAAATCCTATCACCTTCGTATCGGGATCAATCCCCAGCGCCTCCTTTGCCTGCCTCTTATCCTCGGGAGGACGGAATCGATCAATATCTGTTCCCAGATGTACAATAGTGGATGGTGGGTCTATCTTGTTGTAGACCAGCAATTCCTTGACTTCTTCCGAAGGCACCATGATGTGAGTGCACTTATTATAGAGCTTGCGTGCGATCTGCTGCACAAGGAACCGTGAAGGTCGTCGCAATACATTATAGCGTGACATGCTCTTTGCTACCAGTTCCCATTCGATCGAGTGCACATAGGCAATGATCGGAACACCCGCCTTGTGCGCCACCCGCATAGCGCTGCCCCCGATCGGACCGATCGTCTGTACCCACAACACATCGGCCTGTGGAACATAATGCTTGAGTACCGACATCTCTATGCGAGGTACCTGGAAATCTCCTACCGTCCAATTATACAATGGGATCCTGACAATCTGTATCCCCGGAACATCAGCGGCATCCCCTGGGAAATCAGGAGCAATGACGGTCACGTCATACTCCTCTGTGAGATGAGGAATGATTTCCATGAGAAAACGTGCTACTCCGTCCCAGCGTGGAATGAAGCAGTCTGTAGCGATAATGAGATGCTTGCGTATCTTCCCCTCTGACTGCATAGTGTGTTGGCAGCCACTGAACATTTAATAATATTTCGTAGATACGCTCCTGAAAGTCCTATGCGGCAATGTGTTCAGGTCGCGCGTATAATCGATCTGCCTCACACTAAAATGGGCACTTGTATTGTCATTCCGCACACCTCCTGCCCGAGGCAACAATATTTATAAACAGGTGCACGTATCAAGCCTCCATGCCAGGCGACGAACAGATCAACACCTTGGAAGGGGAACGATGCCCTATCTGCGGGAAGGATTCTCTGACGCTCATGGAGGCGCGACGGGACATCCCCTATTTCGGAGTGGTCTACGTATTCTCCATGACCTGTTCGGAATGCAAGTATCATAAAGCTGATCTGGAGAGCGAAGAGGAGCATGATCCTGTCGAAGTCTCCATCACTGTGGATAGCGAAGAGGACATGAACATCCGTATGGTGCGCTCCAGCATGGGCGAGATCAAGATACCTCGCATGATGACCATCGAGCCCGGCGAAGATGCCGATGGCTTTGTGACGAATATTGAAGGGCTGTTGACCCGGGTCAAGAAGATGCTGGAGTTCGAACGTGACAACACAGATGATAAGAGCGACCAGAAGAAACTGAAGAATATGCTCAAGAAACTGCAGCGGGTCATGTGGGGGCAGGACTCTTTGAAGATCACGCTCAAGGACCCCACGGGCAACTCAATGATAATTTCTGAGAAGGCCGAGATCAAAAAAGGCAAGAAGTAATCTGTATTCTCTTATTCTCCGCTTTGTGCAAAATGCCAACCATGTGCAGTGCAAAAGACATTACATGAATTGCTCTTCACGTTGTTAGAAATTTCAGCAACTTAGCTATCGCAACATAGCGCAAGCTCTCTTCTTTTTTTAGAAAATAGTGTCACGGAGTCTTGCTGCATCCTACCTGGTGCAGGTTTTGCGAAAATCAGCCTGCATGAATCGGCTGATTTTCTAATCTTGCTCCAAGGTGGCACTATTTTCTCTTCTGTATTCGGAGATGCTGTTCCAAGGGGCAAAACCTTTATATCCAACCAGTAACATTGCGGTGACCATGACAGCAAAAAGTGATTGCCGGTGGCGTCCGTCAAACTAGTCCGCTGTCTCTTCTTCGATTAGGTTTCTGGCCTTGGTGAGATCACTTCTTTATCCCATTTTGTTCTATGGGACTGATCGCACAAGGCGGATCCGGATTCAATCTCCGGCAGTCCCGGAGGTAAAAAAATGCAGATACAAAAAGGTGAGTGCCGGTGGCTCCGGACTGGAGAACCGTCTAGAGATGTACAGGTATGATAGGCCGGAAGAAACTATTCCCGCAGCACAACGTGAGCAGTTCATCACGAACATGACTCAAATCGCTCAGCAGGGATTCGGAACCGGGATCACAGAGACAGATGTCGCAGCACATGTGATGCCTGTCGAATGTCTCTATGTGATCAGCGACGCGGAAGATCCTGTGGGTTTTGCAGCGTTCGATACGCTGCAAGTGGATAGCGCAGATCTTCTCTTTCTTCACGGCATCGTGCTGCGTCCCGACTATCAGAAAAAAGGCATCTTCCGTACCGTAGTTGCCAAAGCCCTGCAGGTCTATGAGCCTGCATATCTGGCGATGCGCACACAGAACCCTGTGGTCTATGCCGCTGCGCAGAAGATGGTCCGACACCTCTATCCTGATGGAGGGATGATTCCTGAGCGCATACAGCGTATCGGGGGCTGTATTGCCGCGCATCTGGGGATGGAGCGTTTCGATCCGAATACGATGGTTGGCAGAAGAACGTATCAGGGATGTCTGTATTCCCGCCTTCCTGACCATTCGGCTGGGAAATATGTCTTTGCATCCTTGGGCATCGACACACAGCACGGGGATTCCGTCATGCTGATAGGAGGCATCCAGAATGAAGATACTTGATATGGGCTCCACCGGGCCACAGGTGGGGATTGTTGCCTGCCTCCATGGTAACGAGACTACAGGGATCAAGGTGCTGACTGAGCTGAAATCTCTGGCGCCTGAAGGGCTGAGGCTTCGTCTGATTGTAGCCCATGAGACAGCTGTGGCACAGAATACACGCTTCATCACACAGGACCTGAATCGTTGTTTTCCCGGAGACCGCGCTGGTAATAAGGAACAGCAGTTGGCTGCCATGCTTCTGGAGCAGCTGCAGGATTGCGCCTACGTGATTGATCTGCATACCACTACCGCCCGTACAAAGGCATTCAGCATCATGACCCTGGACACCCCCGCACATCGATGGCTTGCACAATCCTACCCACTCCCGATACATACCATAATTGGGGATACGGTAGCCAGCGGCAAGGCCATGATCGATCATGTCACGTGTGGCATATCTGTGGAATATGAGAATACCTCACCCGCAGGGATCATCACGCACGATGTGCTTTCGACGTTGGCTGCAATCCGATCCGGAAGGTGTGCTTCTGTCAGGCATCATACATGGTTTGAGGTGTATGGCGTGATGGAAAAGCACGTAGCGCAACAGCATGCCGTCAGCCTTGAGAACTTTGCTCCTGTTACCATTGCTGGCGAGCGCTTCTATCCTGTGTTGGCGGGGGAAGCCGCGTACCGATTCGCCTGCATGAAGGCCAGAAAGACAGAGGATGCTACTCTTTTTTGAGACGGGCAAGGTCAGTCAGGCTCTGCTCTCCAGGCTCATCCTCATCCTCAAGGAGACCAGCGTCTTTCTTGATCTCCCGCTCTTTTTCTTCTATCTCTTTTGCCAATTCTGAGATGGATTCATTGATCTGGGTATCCGAATACCCGTGATCCTTGAGTTTCTTGAAGACATCACTGCTCTGGTCTCCGATATCCTTGAGCAAGCCCAGCACATCCTCTTCATGCTTGATGTTCTGCTGGATCTTCTGCGACTTCTCATAATCATCCAGGACCTGACTTATCTGCGATTCTGTCAGACCCTCCTGGTTCAAACGATTGGTTATGTCTTCATCACTTTTGTCCATGGCTTTCATGATAGAAACTATCTCCTCATAATAATTCCTTTCCTGATTCTGCCTCTCTGCCTTAGACCTCTCTTCTGCAATCTGATCGGCAGTCTTGGGAAGCATCTTCTGAATACTTGCGGGAAGATGCGAACGCATATTATTCATACCGGACTTCACTTTCTCTTCAAGCTCCTCCCTGTTCGTTATCCCATAATAGATACCATATCCCAAACCTCCGAGCACGGCGAGCAAGATTACCCAGACGATGATTTTCTTTGCAAGACCTGGTCGATAGATGATGCTCGCACGGACTGGGACAGTTTCCTTCTGGTCGAAAGCTGAGAACACTATAGCATTCTCCATCGTGATATTCTCCCCTTCCAGGACCTGATTAATGACCTTGAGCTCTGCCTCCCCATCCGGCTCGATGGCAAGAACATTAGCGTCAAGGACAAACGAGTACTGCTCCTCCTGAAAATCTACGGCAACATCAAGCGGAATATCGAGATTATTACGGATGATGACTGATCGATTCTGTCCGGGACGACGGAAGGAGAGATGCTTCTGTTCGACTGAAAAAGGCTGCACCCGATGCTTGACCACCTCCACCTGTACAGGACGTATGACTGTCAAATCTCCTTTTGTACAGACGGCTGCACCGGAAAACACACCTGAATCATTACGCATGAGACGCAAGGGCACATTCACCGTGCCTTTCTTTGCCAGATGAAATCCTGGTGTAGAGATATCGTCACTGTCCCAATCGATGTCGCATGAGAAATCCGCGTTGACTGAACGCACCGTCACCTCCATCTCCCCTGATTGCAAGAATGCATGGACAGTGTCCGGCACGACGAAATCCAGAGTGGCGTCCTGCGTGTACAGCATTGGGATACGCAGGAGCATCCTGGAATTGTTGCTTCCCTGCATCACCTGCAACTCTCCGCGGAAATCACCGGCTTTCTGTCCAGCCTGACTCAGCCGGACCGTCATGTTCCGGTATGCCTGCACTTGGGATGGACCCTCTGCTGCAACAATCTCTCCCATGCCTCCTGCAACCGAATACGTGATGTTGTCAATATCGAAATGCGTTGGATTAATCAGAGTGATCTCTGTAGCTGTCTTGAAGAAAAGGGGAGATGGACCCTGGTACCGTAAGAAAGGCCGCGCGTTTTCGCGTAATATGAGGAAGGACAGGGCATCATCCTTGAGCTCCTCCCATCCATCGGCAGGAGTATTTATCGAGATCCAATGCCGAGCATCGCGCAGCACTTCAGTAGAGGAACTGAACGTCTGGTTCTGCAATGCAAGTATGCTCATCACTGTAGGGGCCACTCTTTGCTGCACATCTCCTTTGCCCCAACTCCCATCGTTGTTCTGCCTGTAGACCAGCCAATCAAGCACATCCTCATCATCCGCATCGATCGCATACAAGTACATGGCAGAATCGAATATATCATTACGGGTAGACAGGAACCTGCCAGTGACACTATCATTGTTCAGCACGCTATGCAACCACTTTCCTGCTTCCTGTTTCTGCTCCTCATCAACGTCTGCTATCAGAGCATACATAGTCACTTCCTTGTTGCAGTATGTCCAGGGCCGCAGGGCCGACCAGCAGGATGGCGGAATCCTGTACCTATCCCCTGACGCCTCTTCATTCGCCTTGATCGTATAATCATAATCATCATCCTCATCATCGAATTCCCGCGAGAATACATTCAGGTCATTGCCATCAATTAGCGTGATTCTGGCATTGCTCCCATTACAACTCACGTTCACTAACCCTGAATACTTCGGTGCAATCTCAAAATCCTTGTAGGTATCATTGATCACATCGTCATACAGCGTACTCCCATCATAGACCACACGGCAGATTGCATCGGCTGATGTCTCCACCCGCAAGGTCCATCTATCATCGTATTTTGCATCAAGATAATTCTGTTGTTCCTCCAGCCACGTGATGGCATCGGCGTAGACCCGGTTCGAACTGTTGACCCCGGCAAGAGTAAGGAAAGCGAGTGTACGGGCTGTCTCGAACACACTGCACTGCCCATCTCTTTGTGAGAGAGCCCAGCACTTGGCGTCATCATCGCGCTGCACTTTCAGCCAATCAAGACCCTGTGATATCTGCGAGGAGAAACGTGCCGGATAGTGAGATAGTATCCAAATGCTGTATGCAGTATCAGAAGGCGTATCCCATCCGCCATCCCATTCCTGACCAGCAAGTATCTTGCGAGGATCCACCTGGACCTTGCTTATCGGGAAACTCACGATCTGTTTCTTGGGTTCGCCGTCCTGCTTATATGTTGCCTGCACAGATGCTCTATTACAGTCGAATTCAGCAAGATCCACATAGGAGACATAGCAACTCTCATTCCAGATATTCACATTGAGCGTGCGAGAATTGAAATTATCAAGACACAGCAGCAAATGGGTGATCTCTGTGGCATCCTCCATGCAGCTGATCGCGTAGAGTTGCTGATCGCTGAGAACACTCTGGTTCGTCGCATGTAGAGACAAGGATGCATCAGCGCTGACTGCCATGGATCCAATAGAAAAAATGCAGAGGATAACCAAGAATATGAGAAGATGATATACCGATTGCATGGCGCTAGTACGCATAGGAGTGTCCTGCCCTGATTTTTTTATATATGTTGTTCAGTACTTTTAGGTGGTCAATCATCAGAGAATCAGAGCAATGCGTTCCGGATGCTAGTATCATCAAATCCATTCTGATGCAGCATTTCGTATATCTGTTCGTCCCGATATCCCTTCTTGCGCTGATAGGAAAAAAACCTTCGGATGATACGCGGTGAGAGTTCTTCTACCTGATGCTGCAAGGTGTGTAAAGTCTTGGTGTATTTTTTGGGTATCGACCTGCGTGCATCCATCTTCTCCTCTATCGCCGAGAGTACATTCTCTGCGTCCATAACTGCATAGGACAGATGATGCTTGTCATGCACATCCTTCTTCAGATTCTCAACACTGTGCTGTATGCGACTGAATTCGTCCTTCAAAGGATCGTGGCGATGCGACTTGCGTAACTGCATTGCACGTATCAAAAGCAGGAGTGCAAGAAGGGCTACTGATCCGATGATAATGCCCATCACGGCGTCCATGATCCATGGAGGAAGACTCGGAGGTGCCGAACGTACCGCTTCTGGCATCTCATATTGCGGGCTTGGACTGTTGGCAGGAGCGTCCTCCTCACGCGTAGCCGGCTGCTCTTCCTGAGTGGGATGACCCGGGGCAGACCCTGGTACTTGCTGATCCGGCTGAGAATCCTGGACCTGCTGCGGCTGACGCGGTTCTGCAGCCCTGAGTGCCTGTGCCGACAGCATGCGGTTCTCGAATTCGAAGGGCTCAAGAATACCTATGGCGAAGTTGCCTATGCCATCGGTGATGATTGCCTTGTAGGGCTGGTGTCCGTCCTGCGGGGGAAGGACTATGGTCTCCTTTTCCTTCCATTCTTTGGACTCTTCATCAAAATGGAAAAGCACCAACTGACCTGCCTTCAAGCCGTTGCTCTCCAGCCATGAAGTCGGGATATGCATCTCCACCTCTGCATGCTGTATGAGAGACGCATCAAGATTCTTGGACTCAAGGGTGATGTACTGATAGACCCTGCGCGGCAAGACATACTGTGAGAGAGGCTCGTTGGAAAGCTTGTATATCGTCAGCTCGGTGCGACCAAGCGGTCGGGTGGCGCGCAGTTTCAGATTCGTGAAAGCTGTGTCATCATAGACCAGATTCATGGAACGCAGGCTTGTATCCAATTCAGAGAACGTGTAGACGTAGCGCGATATGAAATCTGCATACAGAGGCTGACTGACGCTTATCTCGGCATGCACTGAGGAGCAGACCACAGAAAGGATCACACTTACGAATAGAAGTAGCCAGATCCCTTTCTTGCTGTGTGTCATACTTCCTGTCACCTCTCTCTCCTGTTGCTATAGCATGGCACTTTATACACACTAATATAGTATATTGTATACTAGTGATTAAATCACGTCACTGATATTTAAAGGTTATGGAATCGCACCAGTATCCGATAGCAAGGGAGAACCAGTGCATATGAGAATTCAGGATTCTCAATGCTTTGAGATGGCATCATTTTCCTAACGACCTCCGAACAGGCTTTTTCTCGAACAGGCTTTCTGACGGCTGGAATGCAGAACATAAGAGTTTAAAAACGCATATTGAAATAACTCATAAGTATGCTTGAACATTCATTATCTTGGTATCATCCACGTCTCTCTGATCCTGACATACCTTTCATGCTCATGCATGATGTCTGCCGACAGATAGCGCACAACCACATCTACCAGTTCGTCACGCAAGAAATGGTGGCCAATGCGGCGCGCCTTGAGTTCAGCACACGGGCCCAGGCAAAAGCGACGCAGAGACAGCGACGCAGAGAAAGTGGAGAGATCAAGCGCTTCGGCTTCATCATCTTCCCTTTGGAATTAGCTCATTCTCCCCTGGGTTGTCTCTATACCTACACCATGAACCCACAGAAGGTTTCTGATGGCAGATCGGTCGATGATCTCGTGCGGCATCCACAACCCTTCGAACCAGGTCCCGGACGCACGGTGCGCGCGTACCTGGAAAGACTCCGGGCAGATGGTGCCTGCGCAGTCAACTCCGAGGCAATATCCACTGAGCTTTCGCTCGGCAACACTGCCGACACCGCACTCAAGATCCAGAAACAGGAGAACGACCTGCTCACTCCGCTCTCTTCACACCAGGCTGCCCAGACATGGCGGGTCAAGCCCAATGGTTCCCGCAATACGTGGGCCATTGACACACTGTATCTCGATCCCGATCGCTTTGATGACACTAATCCTGAGCGGCATCCGGGAAACAAAAGCAAAGAGGGAGGCTACCTGGCCTACATATTGCTCAAGACCCCCTCGCTGTTCCAAAAGCTGGCTCCGACATACCTAGGGCCGCATAAGTTCTGTGATCCCATGATCTATATACTGCATCAGAGCATGGCGCCCGGCGCCGCCGCACCGCCCTTCCGGGTGCTCGGTTTTGGCCAAGTAGGGGACCAGATGGAGCTTAAAATCGTCTCGCGCAGGTATCCGGCGATACAGAACATGCAAGGGCGCTACATACCAGAGACACCGCTGTTTACGGATGACAGGAACACGCAGTTCTACCTCATGGCTACACTACGGCGATACGACCCAGAGCGCATATCTTCCGATGGCTCTGCCTGCCCAGGTCCTGCTGATGTGTTCAACTTCTGTGTACCGACTTCTGTCTTTTCTGAGGTAGTTGTCCGCAGAGGCAATAAGACAAGAGGACGCATCCCCTTCAGTCTGAGGTGCGAGCAGGTGTATGAGCAGATAGTCGAGCGGATTTCTGATTGATCTGGCACTAGACAGACAGCACCAAGTTTTATAAGCCATGCCATGCCTCCTCTTCACTATGAGATTCGCTCATATCGCAGATGTGCATATCGGTTCCTGGCGAGACCCACGGATGCGCAGCAAAAGCGTCTCCGCGTTCATATCCTGCATTGATTCTTGTATCACCCGAAACGTGGATTTCCTGGTCATCTCGGGCGACCTCTTCAATACCGCCCTTCCCCCTATCGATCTGATGAAGCAGGCTGTGGAACAACTGATACGCTTGCGCGAGGCAGCAATCCCTGTGTATCTGATCGCGGGAAGCCATGATTACTCCGTCAGTGGCAAGACTATGCTTGATGTACTGGAGAAGACCGGGTTATTCACTAATGTGATGCGCGGCCATGTCGATGAAGCGCATGCAGTACATCTTGATCCAGTGGTAGACGAAAAAACCGGATGCCTCATCACAGGTATCTTAGGGAAGGCGGGCATGCTCGACAAGCACTACTACGAATCCCTTGCCAGAGTGCCTCTGCAGCAACGCATCACGGCCCACAAAGGACCATCCATCTTCCTATTCCACACTGCTATCAGAGAATATCTTCCTTCCCGCATGGGCAGGATGGAGGCGCTCCCGCTCTCTTTCCTGCCAAAAGGATTTGACTATTACGCAGGGGGGCATGTACACTATCGCTTCGAGCGGCGGGAGGATAGATATGGTAGGATCGCTTACCCAGGACCACTCTTTCCTGCAAATTTCGCAGAACTCGAGGAACTCGGATGCGGATCGTTCATCATGGTGGAAAATGATTCCATCGAATGGATCAAAGTCGCTCCGAACACGCATGTTCCCATCGTATGCGATATCACGGGCAAATCTGCAGCACATATCCGGGAAGAACTCATGAGAAAAGCTGAGGCAAGCAATCTTACGGATGCCATTGTCACCCTGCGCCTGAAAGGGCATCTGCATGATGGTTTCCTGCGGGACATCGGACTGCCTGATGTGATCGACAGCCTCTATGAGAAGGGAGCCTACTTTGTGATGAAGAATTCTGCATCTGTCAAGATTGACGCATTCGATGCCGTATCTGTAGATGTCACCAACAAAGACTCTATCGAAAGGGAGCTGATCGAAGAACATTGCCAGAAGAATCCTCTCAAGCTTGTGCACGATCAGAAGCACTTTATTCACCGCATGATGGATACCCTAGCATCTTGCCGCCATGAGGCTGAGAAAGTAGGTGATTTCGAGACACGACTGACTGAAAATATTGCCGACCTGATCGAGAAGGGTACCGACGAATCCGGAAATCGCCCTAGGCTGACCGTGATTAACCAAGAATCTTGAGGAATACTTCACGTACCGCTTCAGGCTGAGCTGTGCCGCGTGTCTTACGCATCACCTGACCAATAAGAAAATGCAACGACTTCTCATTGCCACTCCTATAGTCCTCTACCGCCTTCTGCTGTTCAAGGATCACCTCATCGCAGACCTTCTCCAGCTCCTCTGAATCCCCGGTTGCCGCGAGGCCTTCCTGCTCCACATACGACCTGACATCGATATTCTCCTCGAACATCTTTTCCAATATCTTCTGTGCCACATTCTCCGTGATAATCTTGTCTTCTACCATCTTGAGAAGATGGGCGAACTGCATGGCATCCAGAGGAATATTATCAAGGTCCAGTCTATGATAATTCGCGACACGCACGACCTCCCTGCGGATCCACCGAGCCGCCAATGCTGCCGAAACGTATTGAGCCACTCGCTCGAACAAGTCAATCAGCGCAAACTCATTACTGAGCACAGTCGCATCCTCTTGCGCGATACCAATCGCTACAAGTTTCTGATGCTTGACTTCTGGTGATTCGGGTAGGGACTCCGCGATCTGCTGCAACTGCTCCTGATCTATGACAATAGCAGGGAGATCTGGCTCCGGAATGAACATGTAATCCTGGGCAGTCTCTTTGGAACGCATAAAAATTGTCTCACCGTTCTCATCAGACCATGTTCGGGTCTGCTGTGGTATCCTGTTTCCGGCAGAGACCTCCTGTTTCTGACGTTCTATCTCATATTCTACTGCAGACACTATAGACGAAAGAGAATTGACGTTCTTGATCTCGACCCGCTCAAACTTCGGTCCGATCGACACGTTGACATCGCTCTTGATACCCGCCTGTTTATGGATTGCCTGGATATATCCCAGAGCAGTCACAAGATGCTTGAGCCAGTCGCGCACCTGTTCTGCAGACGTGAAATCCGGCTTTGTCACAATCTCAATGAGTGGGTACCCGCTACGGTTATAATCTACCTTGCCTGTTTCCGGATCCCACCTTGCAGGATCCTCTTCCAGATGACACTCATCGATACGGATGCCACGGAAATTCCCTTCCTCCCCCACAGGTACTGAGTAGGAACCTGACATCGTCCTCTGGAATCCTGTCGGCATATCAGGCCAGCTATAATGTTTTCTCTGGAACAAGAGACGCGTGTTCACCTTGAAGTTGAGCATGAGTGCAATAGATAGCGCTTTACGCATCGCGTGCGCATTGGTCGCCATAGGCTTGTTCCCGGGCTGACCAGTACAGCGGGGGCACACAGTCGTATTGGACTGCGCCTCATGATCCACGTCACAATTGCAGAACAGCTTTTTAGAAACATCTATGTAGCCGTGCACTTCCAGACCAATCTTGACAGGGGGAGTCTCCATGCAATTGACTACCATGAACATATTTATAAGATTTACTAGAAGATATGGCTGTATCAGCTCGATATTTGCATAGAAGTCTTTCGGACTAGCGCTGCTCAGTGCAATGGATGCACATGAAAGACACCTCTCTTGTCTACCAAAGGAAATCGCTTCTGCTTCTTATGAAGGATGGTAAACAGGTCCTCCCTGTTATCTGTCGCAAACAGGAACCATACACCATTTATACCTCTTGTACGCCCCTCCGCAGCTATCCTATCGAACAACTTACCCATTACCAATTCCCGGCTCGTCTCATCCAGAGCTTTGCTCCACTTCACATGTCGCCAACGCCACGAACACCTGAAATACTGCTCCATCCCATCGGGTGCTTCCATATGACCCTTCTTATCAAACTGCCGATAGAAAACCAACAATGCCTCTGCAACCTGCACCAGTTCTTCCCTCCCCTTATGGGCCCCTCGTACAAAGACCCGGAAAGTTATCTGGGTATTCCGCGGAAGCGGCTGGATCACCAGGACAGAAGGATTGCGTATCTTGATGGGCTTTTCCTGCAGAAAATAGTCAAGAAAGCCGAATGGTCGAAATGCCATCTTCAATGATGGAGCGCCCGCATATTTAAGCGTTACTGCACTGCTTCCTACAGGCATCCCCGTCCTGTTTGCGATCCTAGTGAAGCTAGTGTTAGAGAAGCTTCTCCTTACTGCTTAGAGAACAGCATGAAGGAAGAGCGCTGTGGGAACACTGCTCAGCAGACGGCAGATTGATAAGAATCATCATGTTGAAGATGAAGCTGGATTTACACATCCTCTTGATCGTACATAGGAACATCTGTCCTTATGCCCAATTCAAAAAGCATCTTGACATGATAGAGCATGAATTGCTCTTCACATTTTTAGGGATTTCAATAACTTAGCTATCACAACATAGCGTAAGCTCTCTTCTTTTTTTAGAAAATAGTGTC
>CAZMDB010000024.1:0-4267 GCA_964565095.1 uncultured Methanosarcinales archaeon
CGGTGATGACTGCAAGGACTATGACAATAGCAAGAAGGATGAGATATTCGGTTGCAGTCTGGGCGCGGGTCACGGTGAGTATCATATTGTTAGCCATTTAAATCATTATTCGTTTTTAATTATAAAACGAAACCCCTCCCTTCGTAAGACTTCCCCACACTCTATCGGATAATCGGTATAGAAATACGCAGCATCAGACTCATTGCAATGAAGGAGTTGGTATTTTGCTTCTTTGCGCAATGCAGCCTTTTCTTCTGGTGCCATGTTTTCAAAATAGATAGTCGTAAATGCATCCATGCCAGTGATAGGATATACTGCAATCCCTTGTCCAGGATGGGTCAGTACTGTACCGTCAGGGTGTTTTGCAAGATGAGAGAGCATACGATAATCCAAATCATCGATAAATACGTTGCGATCTTCCAGAAGTGATGGTTGCATGAAGAGGAGTAGCACCAAAACTACAAGGATTGGAATCCGCAACCGGCCGAGCATATGGAATCCTCCAACAGCCAAGAATACGATACTCAATGCAAAATAGAAGAAGACGCGTTGATACGGCACGAGTGGAGAGACGCCGAATATGCGGAAGAAGACCACCCAGAGCACAAGTACTACACTGAATGCAGGCCAGAAAAGCTTTTTCTTGCGCACACAATAAATTGTTCCTACTATACCAAGTGCCACAACACTTAATGGCAACAGTTCGAATATCGAGTTATTTAGTTCTACCATGCTCCAGCCCTTCCAGAAAAGCAGGGAGTCGAATCTGCCTTCGATCAGGAACAAAAAGGCAGCGCCTACAGTTATCACAAACAGCAAAGGCCATAATTTTTTTATCCGTCTGCGTGACCATATCAGAAGGAAGGGCAGGAACATCATTCCGCTCAAGGGATAGATGAAGGAGGAAAGTCCGAACCAGAAGAAGAACCACCAACGGGATTTTCCATCGCCTTGGATCCAGCGGATGTAGCGATCAAGATAGAGGAAAAGGAATGGTAGAGAAGCACCGAGGGGAACCAATAGGTCTTTTCCGAGCAGATTAAAGGATGATCCAAGCAGGCCGAATATTGCGACAGCTCCCAGCCCCGTATATGTATCGTATTGACGTCGCATCAACCGGAAAAGGAAAAATCCTGCCAATGCAGCAAGGAGCCCGGGAATCAGTGTTGCCAGTATTGCAGGATGCGGTAGTATCCATAGAGGCAATAACATCAGATGGAAGCCCACTCTGTAGCTATCATAAGACCAGACGTATTTTCCTTCGAAGATAGAACGTGATTCAGACAGATGATGCCATTCATCGACATGGATGGGAAGCTGTAAGGGGGAACGGCGCAAGAATACTGAAAGGAATACCAGTCCAAGCAGGCATACCAGAGCAATCCGCATCCATTGCTGTCTGTTCATGAGGCAATGAGGCGAAGTTAGAATTCTTAAAAGTTTGTGCAGCAACTTATTTATATTAGATGAATGGGAAAGGAGAGTATGGCACAGCAATATGAACTCAAACCCGAAAAGACTGCATTTGTTCTCTATCCGCTCCTGGGAAGGTTGTTCACGCTGTCGATTATTGCATTGATAGCGCTTGTCATAGCTATCTTCTTCCCCCTGGTCGGCGTGGGAGTGCTCGGTGTTGTTGCTGTGATTTTCTTTATCATTTATGGACTCCGGTCCATACGGTATGGTAAGGAGAAATACACTTTTCTGTCGGATCGCATTATATGCCATACCGGATCGCTTGTCTCTGATAATGAGACAGAGGTAGTCTTGCGCAATGTTACCCATGTTACCGTGCATGTGCCATGGTTGCAGAATAAGCTGTTTAATACCGGTACAATCAAAATTGAAGCCGCGGGTAGCAGTGAATCAGAGATTGTATTGACTAGTATAAAGGATCCGGAAAAGATCTATGAGTATGCCATGAAATTGATGCAGCATGGTGGGTTCTCATTGTCGAAGAAACACAAGATCATGGAAGAAAAACCTCACGCATTGGCAGCTGCCTTGGAGACTTCACGTTATATTCTGGGGTCGATTGTTGCAGTGCTCTATATCGCGTTTTATATTTTTGCAGAGGCAGGTGAGAGTGATGCGGTTTTTGGTATTCTCAGTTTGATCGGGATTCCGCTTGTTGTTCTTGTGATCCTCGGACTTGGAGTCAAGTTCTTTTTACGCTACATGGATCTGCGTATGCGAGTGTATGAGGTGTATTCGGATGTGATCATGTACAGTGAGGGATTCTTGTCCAAACACTATTCATTCATGCCTGCAGAGAATCTGACAGATGCGCAGACCACCCAGACGATAGTGGACCGAGTTTTTGGGTTATATGATGTGACAGTCAGCTGTCAAGGAGGCGGTCAAGAGATCCGCTTCAAGAATATCATCAATGGAAAGCGGATGGAAGAGGTTATTGATCAGGTCATTTCCGGCACATCTGTGGTTCCTGAACAGAAAGCGTCGACGACACAGACAGCATCTAAGACACAGGCTACTGCTGAGGCGCAAGGGCAAAAGCGAGCAGCAAAGAATGCCACTTTCGATCAATCGTTTACTGCTGAGTACCATATCAATACTAAGCGTGTGGTTGTCGGATGGCTGTTTGCCCTTCTTGGCTTTATCTGGATCCCGGTGATGGGAGTTTTGTTATGGTTCATTATTCTGGTTGTTCTGCTTATCAAGGCTAGTCGTACCACTTACAAAGTGACTCCATATACGATACGTGAGGAATATTCATTCCTTTCTTCTTCCAATAAGGAATTTTCTGTCAAGAATATCACTGCGGTGACTTTTTCAGAGAGTTTTGTGGATCGCTGGTATGATACGTGCTCGGTCACCATATGGTCGATTGGAGCAAGCCAGCCGATGACTCTTATGGCGATCCCGAAGACGTCGGATTTGTACGATAAACTGCTTGCCAAGGCAGGCATCCCGCATGAGGAGAAGCTATATCGTATCGATCCGCAGTTCTCTATCGGAGCTGCTCTCAAGAAGAAGATGCTAAGCACGATCATTTCAGTGATCTTGCTTGCTGTAACTGCATTGGTGGGCGGAATAATAGGTGGATTGGCATGGATTCCGTTCATTGTGGTGGCAGTTATTGTGGCTCTCATCTATGTTGCATCGCTCGCATATGGCGCAGCGTTGTACAAACGCTCGTTCCTGCAGCTCTATCGCAATAGCGCGTATGCAGAGCGTGGTATCTGGTTCAAAAAGTATCAGTGGGTCCGTTTTGATAATATCAAAGGCGTGGATACGATCAAGTACCCGCTGACTGATATGGGCACTTTGCGTCTGACGGTGGCAGGTGATATGATAGCACAACCACAACAACAGCAGACACGGATGGGAAAATACACACAGACTTCACAGGCCCGATACCGTTCCAATGCGTTGTCGATGGAATATGTGCCACGGGCATCGACCAAAGATGATCTGTTCGATATGATTCTTTATGATGGGATCGGTGCGCAGGAGATTGTGCGTCGTGAACAAGATGTCAAGGCATATGCTGAACAGCCGGTCATCTCGACGCGTCCGGCTCTGCGTAATACGGTGGCAGTCTGGGTGTTGATACTTTTTGTCACATTTTTGACATTGTTTTTCTTCCCGTTGGCATTGGTCGGTATGATCTTTTCCTTGTGGGCGGTAAGAGTACGGAGGTACACAATTACCTCACGACGGATCATCTATACCTCAGGCATCATCTATCGCAAGGAGCATTCAATCCTGTTCTCACGCATTGATCACATCAATGTGCAGCAGGGGATGCTCAACAAGATCTTCGGGAATGGCAACATCTCCATCAATACGACTGGAAGCAGTGGTACAGAGATGGTGCTATCCAACGTCCCTGACCATGAGCGATTCTATCGCGTGCTCAAGCAGCATTATTGACTTGGTTGCCTATTGGGCCTCCCGAGTGAGATATGGCGGAATCCCGCATCTCTCATGACTGCGGGGTTATACAGGTTGTGCATGTCGAAAATAGTCTTGTCGCGCAGCTGGCTGAGAAGATTGATGTCCGGGTTCGTGAATTGGTCCCATGGTGTCAATATGATGAGGGCGTCGCTTTCCGCTATTGTCTGGTACTGAGTGTCCAGGTGCGTAATATGCTGGTCAGGGATGTTCTGAAGAGTCGCCACAGGATCGAAGGCGCGGACATCTGCGCCGCGCAAAACCAGTTGTTCAGCGATATAGATTGCTGCTGATCCACGGGTGTCGTCGGTGCCCGGCTTAAAGGAGAGTCCCCAGACGGCAATCTTTC